>VMTH01000060.1 GCA_013791745.1 Candidatus Omnitrophota bacterium | reverse complement strand
TCTCTCATAGAACTGCTATCCAATTCCATACCGCTTGACCTGATAACGCTTCAATCGGCTCTGGACAGCAAGCACGAGCTGGAAAAGATCGGCGGAATTGAATATCTTTCATATCTGGTTGAAACTGTCGAGGTGTCCGCGCACGCCGCTGATTACGCGAGGATAGTGAAAGACAAGTATATGCTCAGAAGGCTCATCCAGTCCGGCACCGACATAATAAACATGTGCTTTAAGGACGCCCGGCCCGCCAAGGAGGTCATGGACAGTTCCGCGCAGAGCATAATGCAGGTGACATCGGACCTGACCAGCGCCAGGGACTTTGACACTCTCAGCGGCCTCGGTAAGGATTTTATACGAGGCATCGGCGACGCCCAGCAGAGCGATATAGTGAAATTCGGTTACAAACGGCTGGATACCAAAACCTTCGGCATGGCTCCGGGGCAGCTGATAATCATCGCCGCCCGTCCGAGCGTCGGCAAGACCACTCTGGGGATCAATATCTGCATGAATGTAGCCGAGCAGCTTGTCAAAAAACACAAAGACAGCAAAGCGCCGGCCGTGTGCGTTTTCTCCCTGGAGATGACTTCATCCGAGATCTTCAGACGGATCCTCGCCGCCGAAGCCCATATTTCAGGGAACAGCCTCAGGTACGAGACCCTTGACCAGTGCATCACCAGCCAGATGGAAGACAAGATAAACACCACCGTCAACAAACTCATGAATTATCCGGTTTTTATAGATTCCGCATCTTCTCCGTCGGTGCTCGAGATGAAAACCCGCGCGCGGAAACTCGCCTCGGAAAGAGGGCTGGCTCTGATAATCATAGATTACCTCCAGCTCATGTCTGCGGATGACAGATACAGCAGGCAGGGCAGACAGTTCGAAATATCCAAAATATCAAGGGACTTAAAAATCATGGCAAAAGAGCTCGGTGTTCCCATCATCGCCCTTTCTCAGCTTTCCAGGGAAGTCACAAAGCGCACAGGCAAGGGCAGCCGTCCGAGGCTGTCGGATCTGCGGGATTCCGGAGCCATTGAGCAGGACGCCGATCTTGTGCTCTTTCTTCACAGGCAGGATGATTTCGACGAGAATGTTCCCAACCCTGTGATGGAAGTGATAATAGGAAAACAGAGAAACGGCTCCACCGGCACGATAGAGCTGAAATTCATGCAGAAATTTTCTCTGTTCACCGAACTGGAAAGGCCGATGGGCGAAGACACGACCGATGTATGATTAGGCCCACTTACTGCAGAATAGATCTGGATAGGCTCAAAACAAATTACCGCCGCATTTCCCGTAAAAAACCGGTGATAGCGGTGGTGAAAGCAGGAGCTTACGGCCACGGCGCCGTCGAGGTATCGCGGGCCCTTGAGTCGGAGGGCGTGAAAATATTCGCCGTCGCGCTCATTGAAGAGGGTATTGAGCTGAGAAAAGCGGGTATAAAAGGCTCTATTCTCATAGGCGGCAGTATTTATCCTTTCGCCAATTTTAAAGAAGTGCTGAAATACCGCCTCACGCCGACAATAGCTTCCCTTGATTCGGGCAGGGCCCTTTCGCAGATGGCGCGTTCCCCTTATCCTTCTCACATCAAAGTGGATACGGGAATGAACAGGATAGGTTTCGGATACAGGGGCGCTTATGACAATATTGTCAAACTCTCAAAAATGAAGAATTTAAAAATTGAGGGCATATACACGCATTTTCCCTGCGCTGACACGGACAGGAAGTTGACTCTGACTCAGGCGGAAAATTTCAGGGAGCTGATAAAAAAACTCAAGGCGTCCGGCATTTCTCCGAAGGTACTGCATGCGTCCAACACCGCGGCCCAGACTTTTATGCGCAACACCTTCACCCATTTCAGGCCGGGCCTGGGGCTTTACGGCCTCAAGCCTTTTCCTTCGTACAGCGGCGTTTTGCCTGTTATGAGTTTTTTGAGCAGGATCGTTTACATAAGGAAGATAAAGCGCGGCGAAAGGGTATCCTACGGCGGCGACTGGAAGGCTCGCAGGGATTCCGTTATCGCGACGCTCCCCGCCGGTTACGCCGACGGCATCAGGCGCGAACTTTCCAAAGGCGGCGAGGTGCTGATCCGCGGAAGGCGCTTCCCGATAGCCGGACGCGTCTGCATGGATATGACGATGATAGATGTCACGGATCTGCCTTCAGTGGGCATCGGCGATGAGGCTGTGTTCATGGGCGGGCAGGGCAAAGAAGAGATCAGCGCCTCGCAAATAGCGGATCTGGCGGGCACCATCAATTATGAGATATGCTGCGGTATCTCATCCCGTGTGCCGCGTGTGTATACGAACTTATAATGAACAAATATATGG
>VMTH01000059.1 GCA_013791745.1 Candidatus Omnitrophota bacterium | reverse complement strand
TGAATATTTTATTAGAAAATAAAATTATCATCAAAGAGGATAATATAAGAATTGCTATCCCGGCTCCACTTAATTTTTGTCTGCATAAATTACTTATAGCTCAAAGGAGAAAAGACAAATCCAAAAAATTAAAAGATATGGAACAAGCCATATACATTTTAGAAATTGTTGATGAAAAACAATTTAAAACTACTTATAATAGCTTCCCTAAAAAGTGGCAGAAATATATCTTACAAAGCTTAAAGGAAGCCAAAATACAAATACCACTTCAGGAAAAAAATATAAATAAAATATTAGATACACTACAATCGTGATAAATGATTGATTTGTAGTGCAATATATTTTATAAAGGAGAATTATGAGCAAATATTTTCTTTATGCCCGAAAATCAACAGAGTCAGAAGACCGTCAAGTTATGAGTATAGAACAGCAGATTGCCGAAGTTAAAGAATACGCTAAAAAGGAAGGACTGATTATTGTTTCTGAGTTCACAGAATCTATGACAGCCAAGAAACCCGGGAGGATTGTTTTCAATGATATGCTGGCAAGACTTGAAAAACGAGAGGCTGACGGAATCCTTGCATGGAATCCCGACAGGCTAGCAAGAAACTCGATTGACGGCGGGAGAATAATATACCTCGTTGATACCGGGATAATTAAAAGTTTGAAATTCCCGACTTTCCGCTTTGATAATAATGCTTATGGGAAATTCATTCTTTCTATAGCTTTCGGGCAGTCTAAATATTATACCGACAGCCTCTCTGAAAACATTAAACGGGGAATCCGTCATAAACTCCGCAAAGGCATCTGGCCCCAGTGGGCTCCTTTAGGTTATTTGAACGACCACAAAACAAAAACCATTGTCCTTGATAAAGAAAAAGCTCCCCTGATAAAAGAGGGTTTTGAATTATACGCAACAGGCAATTACTCTCTTAACACATTGAAAAATATTTTATTTGAGAAAGGATTGATCGGAAAAAAAGACAAACTATTAGGAGTGAGCAATATTCAATACTTTCTCAAAAATCCGGTTTACTATGGAGTTATCCGATATGCCGGAGAAATATATGAAGGTTCCCATCCTCCAATAATAACAAAGCGGATTTTTGATAAAGTGCAAACAGTTTTAAAACAACGACATCGAGCGACGAGAAAGAAAAAATATAACTTCCCTTTTCGCGGTTTTATCCAGTGCGGTGAATGCGGAGGAATGATAACTGCCGAGATACAAAAGAAACGATACATCTATTATCACTGCACCAAGAGAAAGGGGAAATGTTCTCAGCCCTATAATACCACAGAAGAAAATATTTATCAGCAGTTATCTCTTGGACTATCAGCTATATGGCTGAATGATAAAACCACTAACAAGATTTTGACTGACCTTGAGAAATACAGAACTGATGAAAGCAAAACTATCTCGTCGCTCTCTGAAAAATTTGAAAAGACATTGACCGATATTAGTCAGCGCCTTGACCGTTTACTGGAAGGCTATATCAGCGGACTGATTGACCCTACCGAATATCAGAAGAAGAAAGCGCCTTTGATTGAAGAAAAAATTGAGATCAAACAAAAACTGGACAGTTTGAAGAATGAGAGTAACAGTTGGTTCGAACTCGCTAAGGATATTGTTTTAACCTGCAATTCCGTCGAGAAAATAATAAAAGAACGGAATTACGCAAATTTGGTTAAAATTTGCCGAAAAACCGGTTCGAACTTCGTTTTAAGGGACAATACCCTATCATTTTTATTTCGAAAGCCGTTTGATTCCTTTGCAGGCAGGCGACCCGCCTATCGCCTGCCTATTAGATTTGTTCCGTCAAAGACAAGGACAATTGTTTCTTCCAAAAAAAATGGAAGAGGCTCTCTTAAAAATGAAATGACTGCCAACGGCAGTCGCGAAATTTTTGAGGGGGTATTCAGTAAAAAACAAGAACAAGCGCGATGGCGGAGAGGGAGAGATTTGAACTCTCGCGGGCCCTTACGGACCCCTACAGGTTTAGCAAACCCGCCCCTTCAGCCGCTTGGGTACCTCTCCGCATTGAGATGTATTTTAGCAAAAATCAGGAAAATTAAAAGAGAGCTCTCTCAGCGCTTTACAAAGATGCCGCTGACAAAGCGGTACACAGGGTGCATCTTTTCGTGGAATTTTCCGGCAAAAACGAGGGCCGTAAAGGCGGCGACACTTTTTGTAAGACCGCCCATAACATAAAAAATACCGAATGACTGAACATCTATCACACAAGTGGTGAGCGTAAATATAATTCCGGCGCTGGCAAGAATAAAATTTTTAGTGACAAGACCCAGATAGAGCGATACCATAGGAGCGACAAACATATACCAGTCCCCTATCGGAGCCTCAAGAGGATAATAGACATCGGGCACATGCTGCCACATGAGATCGGCTATCCAGAACAAAGAACCGAAGACGGCTGATGTGAACCTGTAAACGGTTTTATTTTTTGATTCATCATTGATGATGCCCGGGGATGCCTTGATAACAAGCTCTGAAAATTTTTCAAGCAATCTGCCCGGAAAACTTTTTCTCATACAGCCCGCTAAATTTCTGAGGCTGTCCTTAAAGACCATTTGTTCCAGACGGTTCAGCGGCGAAGTTATGGCTTTCATGAGCGGATCTATAAAAAACTCTTCGAGTTTCAGCGCCCATGTCATGAACATGACGCCGAATGAACTGAGCCGCCATGACCAGAGCTCTTTTAAGCCCAGCGATAGCGCCGCACCCGGCACAAAAGAGCCTATGTTCCCGGCCGTGTCCTTATTGTCTCTGGTGGAGCCTTCCACATTAAAATAAGCCACCCACGCGTGCGGCTGCACTGACACGCCGCGGTCAACAGAAAAATAAATTCGCGTGCCGAGGAAGAGATTGAAGCATTTATAAGCTGTTCTCAGGACAGCTTCAAGGGCGGACGCGAGTATTCCTTTTTCCATATTTTTAATTTTATTTTCATCGCGCCGGCAAAAACTTTTGAGCGCGAAGCCTCCCCTTGGGGAGAAGAATAACATATTGCCGCTGTTTTGACCAACCATGTGCGTTTCTCAATAATTTTGTTTGCAAAGATCCGGTTCCTTTGGTAGTATAAACGCAGTGAAAAACATCACAAAACATAACTGTGCTCAAGTGCGGGAGGAAACAAAAATGAAAAAAACTTTAATTTTAATCGCGGGACTCTTCTGTTTGCTACCGCTTACTCAATCTCACGCGAATGAGCTTGAGTATAAAATCGGTTACGAATCCATACCGGGGAAATTTTTTACGCCGATTTACAAGGAACACTACACATGGACAGGCGCAGCATGGGGCGGCAGCGCTTCAACTTATACTCAGCATGAACAAAGTGTGAATTACTCGGTTCTATTTTTCAGAGTCAGTAAATCTTTTCCTCTCACCCGGTCATTCCGGGCAGAATTTGAAACAGGCATGGGTTTTGCTAAAGACGGTTTGAAAAAAGACTGGTCTGTTAACGGTTCCACAAATGCCGCAACCGACCTTACCGCTGATTTTCCCGCCCAGTGGTCGTGGGCTACTTATCCTCCGAATGAAAATTATGATTGGTTTTACAATGTAAATCATGACATCTGGATTATTCCTCTTACGGCAAAAATTTCTTACAGGCCGGCGCAGAAATTTCTTCAAAGAGAATCCCGTTTCAAACCGCGTTTTGCCGCTGGTTTCGGCGTATATCTCGTTGGCATGAAGACAGAGGAAATATACGGCCGTAAATATTTTGATTATGGTGGCGGTTATGGTCCGGGGGAGATAGATATCTCCGGTCACAATAAATATTACACTTCTCCGCTGGATATAGTTATTCCTGTTTTCCAGCTTGAAACGGGCTTTTTATACGATTTTAACAATACCATTGCTATGGGTTTTAATCTCGGAGCAAGTTATCTGAAAGGCAGAGATGAGACAGACAAAGACACTTATAATGGAACTATTACGAACAGTGTTCTCAGGGATGGTTATTCGCTGGGCGGATTGGCCTATAATATGTCGCTTAGTTTGAATTTTAGCTTTGAAACCGACGGAAATAGCGTAAAAGCGAGTCGCCCGCAAAACTTGAGTGAGTCCCAGGAAAAAGAACTTAAAAAGAAATACTGGACAAAAGCGGTGCGGGAATACAACAAAGCGAATTACGAGAAGGCCATAAGCTACTGGGAGAAAATACTGGACATGGATCCCGGCCACAAAGCATCTCTTCAGAAGATAGAGCAGGCCCAGAAGATGATGAAGAATTATGAGTGATACGGAGGCGGGAGGATTCGCCCACAAGTAAATTTCCTGACGGAAATTTCTCGCGGGCCGCCCCTCGCGGCGCTCGCCTTTTCTCGCTTCCGCTCGTCAAACTCGCGCATCGCTGCGGTCTTCGAATCCCCGCGCGGGATAAGCAGTTATCCCGCTCCGTATTATGTTTTTTCGGAGGCGGGAGGATTCGAACCCCCGAGGCTCATCACCTAACGGTTTTCAAGACCGCCGCCATCAACCACTCGGCCACGCCTCCAATCAGAAGTTTTATCGTCTATAAATAGCATATTATTCAATTTTTGTGAATTGAATTCATCTGATTTTTGTGTTTGACCTTTTGGCGCATAGTTTGGTAGAATAACATCTATGATTAAAAAATGGGAAATTAAATCCAGCCCCGCTCCGCGCTTTCCGGACAGAAAGCTTTTGCTCATGTCGTCGAAAGGTAAGGATGACGCGGAAAAGCTTAAGAAAAGTTTCGCCGGATACATGGGCGTTGTGGTCAGCAGTGATAACGCCGATTTTCAATGGGCAGCGTATCTTTACGGCGCTTCGGCCAACATAGAAAAACTCATCAATCAGGAGCTGAAGGAATTATCCCTTGAAAGCTCCGCAAAGACAGCGAAAAAAAGCGAAACTCCGCCGCCTAAAAAAGAGGGGGATATAGCCCTCGGGGTTGAGACAAAACCGGTGCCGCTGGAAGAAAAGCCCTCCGAAAAGAAAGCCCCGCCGGAAAAGAAGATGGAATTTCCCAAAAGAGCGCCTAAGCCGGAGGAAAAAACACCTGACGCTTCCGACGCCAAGGCAGAAAAGTCCGACGAGCCGGCTAAAAAAGAGGAGAAAACAGAAAAGCCCTCTTTGTCCGAAGGCGCGGTAGCGGAAACGGCGCAGATGCCGGTGATCGAAGCGCCTGCAAAAGGCGCAGAATCCGCGGGCCCGGTGATAGAACAGTTTGAGAAATCTTCTGCCCCGCCCAAGGCTGTTCCCGGCGTTGCGGATCTGCTGGAGACTTTTGACAAACCCGCCGCGTCGAAGGCGCCGGCGCCCGAGACCGCGGTAAGTGAGACGAAACCCGAGCCGGCGAAAACTGAAAAAATCGAAGGCGCGACCGCGCCTAAGACGGCGGACTTGAAAGCCGCGCCGGAGATAGAAAAATTTGAACAGTTCACACCCGACCAGAGCGTGGCAAAGCCCCTGGCCGGTCCCCTGATAGAAACTTTTGCTGAAAAAACCGCCGAGCCAAAGACAGCCGCCGCCTCGGAAGCATCAAAAGAGGAAGCCGCTGCCCCGCCGGTTAAAGAGACTGAGCCCGAGAAAACGGAGGCGCCGCCCGTAAGAAAAGATGCCAAGGCCATAGATGTGCTTTATCTTTGTCCTGAGAAAGCTAAGGATAAAGCGGATATCGTTAAAGAGAATATAGCGAAAATAGTCGCGGAAAAGAATATAAATTTTGATTTCAAGCCGGCGGGTGTTGTCGTGTATTCTCCCGGCGCCAGCAAAGAGAGCGTAATGGAAGAGATCGCTAAATATAAATTCAGCTTTGTTCTCGTCGTGGCTCCTGACGCTCTGGGCGAGGAGCTCCTCAGGGAGATAAAGAAAAAGGGTTTTGTCCCCAAAGTGATAACTGATGACAATATTGACAAAAAATTCAGGTATCTTAATCTAATTACGGATATTGTTTTATCGCCCCGGAGGTAAATGATAAAAGGCTACAAGCTTGTTTATAGCCCGACGTCAGACAAGCGTTTCCGCTACAAAGTCAAACTAAGCGCTGATGAAGTCTCCTGTCTGGGTGTAATAAAAGAAATAGGCCCTATCTGCGGCCGCCCTTTTAAAAATATTGGTTCCGATTTCGAGAAAGCTTTTTATGTCTATGGCTCGTCGGACGAAGTAAAAGCGCAAATAATTTCCGCGCTGGAGACTCGCGCCGCGGACGCGCCAAAACCGGGAAAGCCCAGTCCCGTTCCGGAGGAATTTCAGCCGGAACATCTGCATGGCGCTGTGACAGCGAAGGCCGCCCCTTTGCCCGAGGCGGCCGAGGCATCCGCATCAGGAGATGCCTCGCTCCTTTCGCCCGCTCAGGGCATTCCGCCGCCTCCGGAAAAAGAAATCGCGCCTAAGGCGGAAGCGCTTCATTCATCGGGGCAAATGCCCAGCGGTGCAACGCCGGACTTGAAAGCCACGCCCGAGACTGTTGTTCCCCCGGCTTCGCAGGCAACCCCGACGCCTAAGGCAGAAGGCGTTTCTGTATCCGAATTTATGCAAACGCCTGAGCCGGAAGTGAGCCCTGATGTGACGAAGGCTGTTATCATGGCTCAGGATGAGGAGGGGGCTTTCGATATCCCGCCGCTTAACGGCAGATACAGATTTGATAATTTATACGAAGGCGGTTTTAACCGTTTTCTGAAACAGGCCTGTGAAGATATAGCCAAAGAGTTTTCGCCGTCTTACAACCCGCTGTTTATATGGGGCGGCGTGGGCAGAGGTAAAACCCATCTGATCCAGGCGCTCGGCAATTTCATTAAAAGGCACCATGAGAGCAAGAAGGTTTTTTACATACAGGCGCAGGATCTGATAACGATGATACATGAAGCTTTGGTTTCTCCCGCCAAAAAGATCCTGCTACTTAAGAAATTAGGTTCAGCCGACGCGCTTCTTATAGACGATATACAGTTTCTTGAAGGCGATGAGATACAGAGCGTTTTTTTTCTGATTTTTGAAAGGGCTTATCAGCAGGATCACCAAATCGTCTTCACCTCAGACAGGAGCCCAAAGCAGCTTGCGGGTTTCGCCGACCGTCTGCGCTCAAGATTTGAATGGGGGCTTGTGAACAAACTGCAGAAACCTGATTTCAACTCGCGCAGGGAAATCCTCAAAATGAAAATTTCCACGGAATTCACCTCTCTCAAGCTGACCGAGGAGATGCTGGATTACATAGCCGACAAATTCAAGGACAACATAAGAGAGCTTGAGGGCGTGCTGAAAAAACTGAATATTTATCACAAATTGCAGGGTGAAGAAGTCACCATGGAGAGCCTGAAAAATATTGTGGCGGAGCTATTGGGCGAGGAGACGCCCGAGGCCGCATCGTCTGCCCCGGCACCTGCGGCGAAAGACGCCGAGACCGCTCCGGCTGCGCCTAAGACGGCGGACTTGAAAGCCGCGCCTCCTGGCGGCAATCTCCCTGTACCCGGGGCGCCGGCTGCCGGGCAGAGTAAAGCCAGCGCGCCGCCCGCGAAGGATGACAAGCTTCCGCCGCCGGCTGACTTTCCCCCGCCCCCTCCTGAGGCTCAGTGCCCCAACTGCGGATCGGAACTGTCACACATCGAGATGTATGACAGGTGGTACTGTTACAGTTGCGGGCGTTACGCCCCTCCGGATTTCGGAAAGGGCAAACACGGTGTTTCGTCAATGGCCCATAAAAAAGATAAAAAAGTAGATATGGAAAAGTTGGCAGCCCTGGAAGAACTCCGTAAGTTAGCCTCGCCGCAGAACACCGAGCCCATACCGGTTATAGAAGAGAAAGATTATGAGTCCGCCGAAGCCGCGCCTGTATCTAAGTCGCAGGAGCCGGCCGCGCCGGAAACGAAAGAGAGTTCAGCGGCGCCGATCAAGTTCACAAGAGAAATACAGTGCGCTCTTTTCTATCCGGTCAGGGGGGATAACGCCATTAAGACAGTGACTGAGTACATGGGGACAACGGTGACCAAGCACCGGCTTCACATAAAGTTTGATTTCATAGTGCAGCAGGAATATAAAATCCCGCAAATAAATTTCAGTTCGTTTTTAAATGTTCTGCACACGGCAAAGGTGAAGGTGGCGATTGTTGTGGGCCCGCCGGGCAACTCCGGCGTCAATGAGGATGAGTTTTATGAGAAACTCAACGGGATGTTCGCTGATGAGGGCCTCTGTTTTGAGTACATAGCCTACAAGGATATCAAACAGAGCTATGAATACCTGAATATCGTGCTCGATATAGCTAATTTTGGTAAACAGAGGCTGGGATATAAAATGATCAAGGAGGAATTCCATGGCGGTGATAGCAAGAAAAGATAAACCCCCGCTGGTGCTTATAATCGACAGTGACAAGGAGGTCGTGAAGCTGCTGAGAGTATATCTCACCGATGAGGGTTTCAGGACATCGGAGGCTTATGACGGTATAAGGGGTGTTCTCCATGCCCTCAACGACAATCCCGATCTGATCATCACGGAGCTGAATCTCGGACGGCTCTCCGGTTACGAGCTCATAAAAAGACTGCAAACGGTTTCCCGCCGGACCGCGCAGGTGCCTGTGCTGATTCTTTCGGCCAAGGCACTTTCTCCCCAGGAGCGGACGGGCCTTGTCGAGCTGGAGCCGAATGTTGTTGAGTTTGTGCCAAAACCTATAACGCACGGAGCCTTTATGGTTAAAGTTCATAAGATACTTGGTACGGGAATGAGCGAAAAAGAAGTTCTTGAAAAACTGGAGAGGCCCAGGCATCTCAGTTCGGGGGAAAAGAGCATAGGCTGATAAATGGAAATACGGGGCGTTTTAAAGCGTCTGTTTCCATTGAGCGGAAAAACTTGTTATAATAAAAAGTTTTTAGAAAACGCAAGGAGTTTATAATGGCTAAGATTCTAGTGGTTGACGACGACAGCAAAATTCAGATGGTGATACGCATCATGCTGCAGAAAAAAGGTTATGACGTCAGGTGCGCGTCATCCGGCATTGAGGCTTTTCAGGAAATACCCGAATACAGGCCGGATCTTATCCTGCTGGATGTTATGATGCCCGGAATGGACGGCTATGAAGTGTGCCGGAAACTCAAATCTTCGGAAAGCACAAAAGATCTTCCCGTAATAATGCTCACGGCGCTGGGCATGGGTGAGGATTTCGAGAAAGCCATTGAAAATGGGGCCGACTGGTACATAGTGAAGCCTTTTAACTCAAGGCAGCTGCTTTCAAGAGTGTCAATGCTTCTGGACGGAGAGAAACCGGCCGAAGAAAAAACCGGGGAAGATAATAACGAAGAAGAAAAAACGGGGGAGGAAGATAATGGAAATTAGGCAATTGGAAAAAAAGGCATGGCTTATAAGGAAGGACATAATAAAGATGATCTCCGCTGCTGGCAGCGGCCATCCCGGCGGTTCACTTTCGGCCGCCGATCTGATGACGGTCCTTTATTTTGACGAGATGAACATAGATCCCGCGAAACCCGATAAAAAAGACCGGGATTATTTTGTCCTTTCAAAAGGACATGTGTGCCCCGCTCTTTACGCGGCGCTGGCGCACAGGGGATATTTTGATACGAAAGAACTTATCACTTTGAGAAAACTCGGGTCGCGCCTTCAGGGGCATCCCGGCGTGAACAAGGGCCTTCCGGGCCTTGAGGCCTCCACGGGTTCTCTCGGACAGGGGCTGTCCGTTGCCGGAGGCATGGCGCTGGCTTTCAAGCTTGACGGAAAACCCAACAGGGCATATTGTATGCTGGGCGATGGGGAGCTCGACGAAGGAAGCGTTTGGGAAGCGGCGATGTCGTCGGCGCATTATAAGTTAAGCAATCTTTGCGCCATGGTTGATAACAATGGCCTTCAGATAGACGGGGCGGTGGAAGATGTGATGAACATCAACCCTATTCCTGAAAAATGGAAAGCTTTCGGCTGGAATGTGATTCAGATAGACGGCCATTCCGTGAAAGAAATCAAGGAAGCTTTCGCGAAAGCCAGGGAATGTAAGGACGCGCCGAGCGTGATAATAGCCAAAACCATCAAGGGCAAAGGCGTGTCTTTCATGGAAAATATCGCCGGATGGCATGGCGTCGCGCCGAATCCGGAGCAGGAAAAAGCGGCACTTGCGGAACTGGACGAGAAAGAAAAATTGTGGGAGAAAATAAAATGAAAAAAACAGAACTTCCGGAAATAGATTTTGACAAACCAAAGCTGGAATCAACGCGCGAGGGTTATGCAAAAGGCCTGGTGAAATCCGGAGAAAAAAACCCGGATGTAGTCGCGCTCGGCGGAGATATCACTTCATCCACAAAGGTGTCGCTGTTTAAGGAAAAATTCCCGGATAGATTTTTGTCCATGGGTATAGCCGAGCAGAACATGGCGGCCACCGCCTGCGGACTTGCTCTGGCCGGCAAGGTGCCGTTTTTCTCGACCTACGGCGTTTTTGCATCGGGCAGATGCTGGGATCAGATCAGGACATCCATATGTTATGGTGATGCCAATGTGAAAATAGGCGGAGCTCACGGTGGCGTTTCAGTCGGGCCCGACGGCGCGACACATCAGGCGCTTGAGGAAGTGGCGATAATGCGTTGTATACCCAACATGCAGGTGATAGTGCCCTGCGATGTTCATGAAACCGAAAAAGCGACGCTTTGGGCGGCCGAGAACAAGGGCCCCGTTTACATAAGGTTCGGCCGTGACGCAATGCCCATAATCACGGATGAGAAAACGCCTTTCAACTTCGGTAAAATAGCCAAATACAAAGAAGGAACGGATGTGTCCATAATCGCCTGCGGCCCGCTGGTGTTTGATTCGCTGAAAGCGGCTTTTATGCTTGAAAAAGAAGGGATTTCCGTCGCCGTTTATAATCTTTCCACGATCAAGCCCATGGATGTGGAAGGTGTGCTTGAAGCTTCAAAGACAGGCGCCGTCGTTACGGCGGAAGAAGCGCAGGTCATGGGCGGGATGGGTTCGGCCGTGGCGGAAAGCCTGGTGAAAACAAATCCTGTACCTATGGAATTTGTCGGTGTTCAGGACAGGTTCGGCGAATCCGGCGAAGCCCGCGAGCTCATGCATGTTTTCAATGTGACGCACAAAGATGTTTTCGCGGCTGTCAAAAAAGTTCTGGCCAGAAAAAAGTAATTTCAAAAATAGTTAATCTATTTTTTGATTTTGAGTAAAGCGCTGTTTACGGCTTTGAGAACAGGGTCCCATACAGGGGCGACAGGCGGCGCGTAAGTCAGGTCAAGTCCGGCCATCTCGCGCAATTTCATTTTCTGATATACGCAAACAGAGAGAACATCAATGCGTTTTGCGACGCCTTCTTTCCCCATCATCTGCGCTCCCAGAAGCTGGCCTGAAATTTTTGAAAAAATAAGTTTCGTTATGATTTTTGAGCTTCCGGGATAATAACCGGAGCGTGAAGTTGATTCAGAAACGGAGCTTAAAACTTCGCCCGCGGCCTCCCGTGCGTCTTCTTCGCTGAGCCCTGTTTTCGCGACTGTCATATCAAGAATATTTCCCGCCATGCTGCCGGTGATCCCGCGGAAACGCTCATCACCGCCGGCCGCGTTTATTCCGGCTATTCGTCCCGTTTTGTTGGCCGTGGTGCCGAGCGGCATATAGGTATTTTTTCCGCTCACCAGGTGTTTCACCTCAACACAGTCACCCGCGGCGTATATGGAAGGAATACTTGTCTGCATCTTCTGGTTTGTGAGCACGGCTCCCGTTTCTCCCAGCTCGCATCCAGCCGCGCTCGCCAGTGCCGCCGACGGTTTTGTTCCTGTTGTAAGCAATACCATATCGTAATGGTATGATTGTGACGGTGTTTTTATGTCCACTCCCCCCGCCGATGATGGTGAGGCCGAGGCCTTTGTTTTTAAAATTTCCACATTATTTTCCGTGAGATATTTTTCAAGAAGGACGCTTATCTCACTGTCAAAGCCCGGAAGTATCGAGCTCCCTCCCTCAAAGACCGTGACTTTCATTCCGAGCTTGCGGAAGGATGAAGCCGTTTCCAGGCCTATCATCCCGCCGCCTATAACCGCCGCTGTTAAGGGTGAGGAGCTGTCTATAAATTGTTTTAAGGCGAGGCCGTCTCCTATATTTCTCAGAGTAAAAATTCCTTTGCCTGAATCGCTTTTTACCGCCGAGCCGCCTGCGGCTATAATCAGCCGGCTGTATGGCAGAAGCGTGGCCGTGCCGTTTTTAAGATCAAGGATCTCAACGCCTTTGGAAGAGGGGTGTATTCTGACGGCTTTTGTCAGCGTCAGCACTTTTATGTTCCGTTTTTTTTCAAAATATTCTTTTGTCCGCACGCTGAGACTGTTTATGTCTTTGATTTCGCCTGATATGAAATAAGGAAGGCCGCAGGATGCCCCGGAGATATAGGGGCTTTGTTCTATCACGGTGATATCAAGATCAGGGTCCGTCCGTCTTGCCTGGCTGGCGGCGCTCATGCCCGCGGCGTTTCCACCGATTATCAGAAGTTTGCCTTTTTCCATCTTTGGATTTTACATCAATTTGACCGCCGTGTAAATTCCTTTCTTCGAGCGCTTCTTTTGAATTCGGGGAATATTTAATATAATTCCCCGATGAGAAAAACACTGTTTTTATTTGCCGTAGCGGCGCTGATTTTTTTCGGCTGCGGAGCGCGCGTCGAGAAAAAGATCAGGAACGCCGTTTGCAGAGGTTCGTGGTATCCCCCGGACAAAGACACTATCGCGAGCCGGCTTGAGAAATATACCGCCGTGCAGGTTTCTACCGGCGGTGTTTCTGTGCCCATTCCCTTTAACGGTACCGTTATAGGCCTTATTCTGCCGCACGCCGGCTGGGTTTATTGCGAATCTGTCGCCGCGGAAGCGGTCAAACTTATTAGAGGGAAGACATTCAATGATGTTATCCTTATCGGCCCCTCACACAGGGAAGCTTTTAGCGGCATAGCCATAGATGATTCTGAGGCCTGGGAAACCCCGTTTGGCCTCAGGCGCGTTAATGTGGAGATCGCGAATAAGATCAATGTTCTCAAGCAGGCCGCGTTTAATGGGAAAATCCATAAGAAGGAGCACTCCCTTGAAGTCGTTCTTCCTTATCTAGAAGCGGCTCTCGGGGATTTTTCATTAACGCCTGTCATCGTGGGCCAGAGTTTTGAAGATTCCTCCGCCCTGGCCCGTCGAATTGCCGCGCTCTACAAGGAGGCGGAAGGCCCCTTGTCCCTGCCTGGCCGGAAGGCGTCGAAGGGGGGGATGCTTTTCGTCGCGTCAAGCGATATGAGCCATTACCTGACTTATGAACAGGCGAATGTTATGGATCGGAGCTGTCTTGCGTATATAAAAAATTTTAATAGCGAAGGTTTGAAGACGGCGCTTCAAAGCGGTGAGGTTCAGCTGTGCGGAGCCAACGCTGTGCTGGCTGTGATGGAGGCCTCGCGGCTGGCGGGCGCCAATGCCGTCAGGGTACTTAAATACGCGAATTCGGGTGATACCACGGGCGATAAATCCCGCGTTGTAGGTTACGGCGCGGTTTGTTTTTACAGAAAGGGGGTGGGGATGCTGAACAGTGATGAAAAAAAAGCTCTTTTGAATATTGCCAGAAAAACGGTTGAGCAGTATGCTTCAACCGGCAGGGTGCCTGACTTTAATATTGAATCGGAAAGGCTGAAAGAAGTGCAGGGGGCCTTTGTCACTCTGCGGAAAGGGGAAATGCTGAGGGGCTGTATCGGAAACATTGTGGGCGCGAAGCCGCTATGGGAGACCGTCAGAGACATGGCGGTGGAAGCCTCATCCCGCGATCCGCGATTTCCGCGTGTGACAAAAGATGAGCTGCGGGATATAAAAATAGAGATATCCGTTTTGACACCGCCCCAGAGAGTGGCGGCGGATGATGTTGTTCTCGGCCGTGACGGCGTTATAGTCCGGCGGGGCGCGAGGCAGGGAGTGTATCTGCCGCAGGTGGCCGATGAGACGGGCTGGAGCAGGGAAGAATTCATGAATTCCCTCTGTAAGCACAAGGCCGGTTTGGAGGAGGAGGCGTGGAAAGACGATGACACAGATATTTTTACATTTCAGGCGGATGTTTTTTCCCAGTAGCATGAAGGCTTTATTCGTATTAGTTGCCGCCGCCGCATTTTTTTCGTGCGCGAGGCAGTTCCATTACAGTTCCGGCGAGGCCGGGCGCGTGGCGCGCTATTTTCAGGTGGACGAGAATGAGGTGAGCCGCATTTATTCGTCCAGCGGATTCTCATGGGATGAAACGATCAGACAGCTTCTTGAGGCTAAAACTTTATCAGGCGGCGAGGCGCCTGAAGATTTTTCCGCCCGTTTCGAAGAAGAGGCGGAGAAGATCAGGAAAGAGTGCGCTGTTGAGTAAGGGTTACAACGAACATCTGACAAAAAATTTATTTGTTTCGTTATGAAAATTAAGACTGAGGGAAAAATCCTCTGTTTCGCGAAAGATATAAAACAGGCGCACGAAATACAGCTGCGCATGAAAGATAAAATAGCGCGCAGAAATATGATAGATTACCAAAGCGCCGATTTAATAGCGGGTTGTGATGTCGCCTATAAAGGCGGCCGCGCGAAATCCGCGGTGACGGTTTATTCAAAGAAGCAGAAGAAGTTTGTCGAAGATGTCACCTCGGATGTGCTCTGCAAATTTCCCTATGTGCCGGGTTTTCTCGCTTTTCGCGAAGCCCCGTCTCTGATCGCGTCCCTTGAAAAACTCAAAAGTGACCCTGATATTTTTATTTTTGACGGCCAGGGGCTGGCACATCCTTTTCACATGGGCCTTGCCACACATATGGGTATTGTGCTCGACAAACCCAGTGTCGGCTGCGCCAAGAGCAGGCTTTACGGCATAGCCGAAGAGCCCCCGCTCATTAAAGGTTCATACACTTTTATAAAAGAGAGAACGGGAGAGCTCCTGGGAATTTGTTTCCGCTCGAGAAAAAGCGTTAAGCCCCTCTGGCTTTCCATCGGATGGGGCGTTGATATTCCCCTTGTGCTGGAAACGGTCTCGGAGACCATGGGAAAATATAAGCTGCCGGAGATAATGAGGCGCGCCGATAAGCTGAGCAAATTTGAGAAAGCCACGCCTAAGCTGAAAGTGCGCCGGGGCGCAACGGCGGACTCGGAAGTCCCCACCTCATCACGCGCGATGGAGGATAAATGATACGGAAAGCCGTTTTCGCGGGGAGTTTTTATCCCGGTGATAAAAAAGAACTTGAGAATATGATAGACGGTTTTTTGGCCTCAGCCCGGAAAAATTTGAAAGCCCGGCAATGCCCGCCATCCGCCACGGCAGACTTTCAGCGGCGGACATTCTGCCGCGGCCTGATAGCTCCTCATGCGGGCTATGTATATTCAGGACAGACACAGGCCTATTCCTACAGCGCTCTTATCCCTGAAAGAGTGGTTATTCTCGGAGTTAATCACACCGGATCCGGCGGGCCTATCTCTTTATTCGGCGACGGCGCATGGGTCGTTCCAAACGGTACGGCTGAATGCGATGTTGAATTTGCCCGGACGCTTGCCGGGAAGATCCCGTCTCTTGCCGCCGATGTTTCTTCCCACATGAGAGAGCACTCGATAGAGGTGCAGATACCGTTCCTTTTGAGGCGTAACCCGCGGGTTAAAATAGTGCCTATCTCCATGTATGATTACAGCGTTGACACCGCGCGGGCTCTCGGAAAAGCTTTGGCCGAAACAGTTAAGATCTTTCCGGGCACGCTTATCGCGGCCTCTTCCGATTTCACGCACTGCGGTCCCGGTTACGGCCAGCTCCCGCCGAAGGGCATGAGCGCCGCGGATTGGGCGAAAAAACAGGATGCTCTCGCTGAAAAAAAAATACTTGCTCTGGATGCAGCGGGACTTTTTGAGACCGTTCATGACAACGGGATAAGCATGTGCGGCCTGGGGCCGGTGATGGCGCTCATATTCGCGCTTCAGGATTCGTCGGCGGAAAAACTTTATTATGACACATCGTCATCCGTCTCCGGCGATTATCTTTCCGCTGTAGGTTATGCCTCTTACGCTTTCAGATGAGGGGAAACAGCGACGCTTTCCGCGCGATCCTTGAGATAAAAAATCTTTCCGTTGTCTATAATCACAGAACGCTGGGCCGGGTCTATGCTCTTTCAAACGTGTCAATGGATGTGCGACCGGGCGAGGCGCTCGGCATTGCCGGCGAATCGGGATCGGGTAAATCGACGCTGCTGAAAAGCATATTGCGTTTGTTCAATCCCGGGGAAACAGCGGCCGTCTCGGGGGAAATCCTGTATCTCGGCAGGGATGTTATGAAAATGGATAAGGATGCGCTTCTGGCGCTTCGCCGGGGCGGAATTTATATGATATTCCAGCATCCATACTCGGCCTTCAATCCTGTTATCAAAATAGGCCGTCAGCTTGATGAGACCATCCGTCTGCACGGTTCCAGGCGAGAGGCCCCGGAGCTGCTCGAGGCCTGCGGCCTTGACGGAAGAATCCCCGATTTGTTCCCGCACAATCTTTCAGGCGGGCAGCTCCAGCGCCTGCAGTTCGCTATGGCGCTGGCCTCGGGCGCGCGCATTCTTCTGGCGGATGAGCCCACGACTTCTCTTGACGCTGTTTCACAGTTTGAAATAATAGAGCTGATCAAAACGCTGCTTGAAAAAGAATCTCTGACGCTGCTTTTTGTTTCCCATGACCTTTCGCTGATCAGATATCTCACGGATCGTGCCGTTATTTTTTACGGTGGGACGCTCATTGAAGATTCTCCCTGCCCAGATCTGTTCAAACACCCCCTGCATCCCTACACGGACGCCCTTATCAGATGTATTCCCCAGCCGGATCGCGAGCCCGGAATTATTCCTGGCGATCCGCCCGATTTATCAAATCCGCCAGCCGGATGCCCGTTTTTCCCGAGGTGTTCTAGGGCCTGTGATATTTGTCTTGGCCCTGTTCCGCTCATGAGAACATCCCACAAGGTGAGATGTTTTAACGCGGGGCCTTTCACGGAGTTTTGAAAATGCTGCTAGAGCTGAAAAACATAAACAAGACTTTTTACACTGAAAAGGGTCTGCTTTTTTCCCGTGGCGCGGCAAAAGAAGCCTGCAGAAACATCAATATGACTATTTCATCCGGCGAGATTGTCGCCCTTGTGGGCGAGAGCGGCAGCGGCAAGACGACCCTCTCGAAAATAGCCGCGGGCCTCCTTTCGCCCGATTCCGGAGGCGTTTTCATAGAGGGCAGGGCTCTTGAGAAATACAGCCCACTGGAGAGAGCGTCAAAAATAGGAATAGTTTTTCAAAATCCCTCTGAGAGCCTGAACCCTGTGCTCACAGGCGGGTTCATTATAGGAGAGGCCCTGAAAAACAGGAAGAGGCTCGGTGATAAAACGCCCGTCGAACTCTCTTCCGTGGAGAGCATATTCGCGGAATTCTCACTTGATATAAAACTGGCCTCGGCTAGGCCCGGAGAAATGTCCGGCGGTCAGCGTCAGAGACTTGCCGCGGCGCGGAGTTTCGCGATGTTCCCTTCGTGTTTGGTGCTGGATGAGGTGACATCTTCGCTGGATGTGTCAACGGCGGCCTCAATTATAAAGCTGCTGAAAAGAATTAATTCGCGCTACGGCACTGCGATGCTCTTTATAACCCATAATCTTGTTCTGGCGGAAATCATCTCAGAAAGGATGTTCGTTATGAAAGACGGCGGGATTGTTGAAAGCGGCTCCACATGGGAGGTCTTCGGCCATCCCAAAAATCCCTATGTGAGACAACTAAAAGCAGTGGTAAAAGCAGTGGGGTCAGGTCTTGACATTAGACATGATAAATATTAAAAAAAGCCATGAGCCGTCCAATAAGAATTGAATACCCTGGCGCCGTTTATCATGTGATCTCCAGAGGTGATGCCAAAGAGAAAATATTCAGGGATGCTGACGATTATAAAAAATTCCTGGATGTTATAAAAAAGGCAAAGCACAGATACGGCACAATTGTGTATGCTTATGCGTTGATGCCGAATCATTATCATCTTCTGATTGAAACCACCCGTGCGAATCTTGCACGTTTGATGCATTGTGTTCAAACAACCTACAGCGTATATTACAACAACAGGCACGGCCGTACAGGGCATGTTTTTCAGGGACGCTATAAGGCGATTCTGGTGGAGAAAGACAATTATCTTCTCCGCTTGAGCCGGTATATACATTTGAACCCTGTGAGGGCGAAAATGGTTAAGAGGCCGCAAGATTACATATGGAGCAGTTTCGGCGAATATTCCGGATTTGCTGATAGTCATGTATCAGAGCCTGAATTTGTGATGGAGAGTTTTGGCTCTTCATCTGCTGAATCAATCAGAAAATACGCTGAGTTTTGCGGAATTGATGACAGCGAAGAGATCAAAAAACTCATTTACGGGCAGTTCGTGATAGGGAGCCGTGAGTTCACCGATAAAGTGAAAAAAATTCGCGCAGCCGGAGGAAAAAATTTGAGTGGTGAAATAAGTGGCGGCCGTAAAATAAAGACGAGAAATTCCAAGGACAAAATAATCAATGAGACGGCGCGCGCCTACGGAGTAACAGCTGATAAAGTTCTGAAAAAACAGGGGCTTCCGAGACAGACGGCGATGTATCTGATAAGGAAACACACGGACATGAAGCTTACAGATATAGCGGAGATGTTTGGCGGTATGCATTATACCGCTGTGAACAAAATTGTGATGAGATTTGAAAAAAAAGCGCAATTGGCAGATATAAGAATAAAGCTTGGTACCATTGAAGCGGTATTTGTGAAGTAAATGTCTAATGTCAAGACCTGACCCCATAGTACCCATAGTAGAAATTAAGTTAATTGCGGAGAAATACCCGGATTCTTACATTGTGGGCGGGGCGGTGAGGGATCTGCTGCTGGGAAAAGTGTCGCGTGACATAGATCTTGTGATTCCCGGGAATTTGCCCAAGGCTGCGAAAGAGCTTGCCTCTGTTTTCTTGGCGCCCTATTTTGTGTTGGACAGCGAAAGGCAGGTGTTCAGAATAGTGCTCCAAAAAACACATGAATGGTACCTGGATCTCTCACCGCTGAGAGGAGATATAAAAAGCGATCTGCTGAAAAGAGATTTTAGCGTTGACGCCATGGCTGTACCCATTGCGGAATGGCCTTCGCCAAGGCATTATCTGGATCCCACCGGCGGGGTGAAAGACCTGAAAGAAAAAACAATACGCATGATCTGCCCTGAGGTCTTTCAGGACGATCCTCTGCGTTTGTACAGAGCTTTCAGGATCGCCTCGCGCATAGAGGGAAATATAGATCCGGGCACACTTTCGGAAATAAAGAAAAATGTTTCACTGATCTCCTCTGTCGCGGGTGAAAGGATAAAAGATGAACTTTTTTTTATTCTCGCGCATCCTCATTCCGCCGGAAGGCTGGATGATATATACTCGGCCGGGCTTTTTGATGCCACCTTTTCAGAGTTTGCCGCTTTCGGCGACAGGAACGACAATTATTATCACAAGGGCGGTTTGTGGGAGCACTCGCTCGAGACACTCAGGAAATTTGAGGAAAAAGTGCTGGCCGGGAATTTTGAGCGTTTCGCGGAATTCAGATCCGACTTGGATAAATATTTTGACCGGCACACGATTATTTTAACGAAACTGGGTTGCCTGCTGCACGACATAGGAAAAGCGGAGGCCGCATCCAGGGTGTCGGGACGCTTGCGTTTTTTCGGACATGAAAGGATAGGGAGTTTTCTCGCGAGAAATATAATGAGAAAACTCAAGAGCAGCCGAAGCGATATGAAATTCGTTTCGGATGTCGTGTATCATCACATGAGGCCGTCAAACATGAGCGCTCGTTCCACGGAGCGGGCTTTTTACCGCTTTTTCAGGTCATTCGCCTCTTCCGCGCACCTGGCAGCGGTTTTTACGGCCTTTTGCGACAGATATTCTTACGAGACCGCCCCCGGCAGATTCGCGGAAATGGTTAATCAGGAGAATTTTACGGAAAAAATCTTGCGCGTATATTTCAGGGAGAAAAAAATAAACAGGCCGCCGCTTTTAAACGGCAATGATGTAATGGAGGCGCTCGGAATTCCGCCGGGGCCTCTTGTGGGCAGGATAATAGAGGCGGTGGAGGAAGCCAGGGCCGCGGAAAAAATAAAAACAAAGGAAGAAGCCATGGTATACGCGGAAGAAATCAAAGACAGTGTACCTCTTATGGATGTCAGTGTGATAGTGCCCGCATACAATGAGGAAGCCACCATAGGGGAAGTGCTGGATAAATTAAAGAATTTGCCGGCGTCGTGGGAGCTGTTGGTCATTGATGACGGTTCCGCCGATAAAACCGCGGAAATCGCGTCCCGTTATAAGGTGCGCTTACTCAGGAATGAAACGAATAAGGGAAAAGGCGCGGCTTTAAGAGCCGGCATAGCGAGCGCGCGCGGAAAGTACATAGCCGTGCAGGATGCCGATACTGAATATGATTCTCTGCAGCTCAAAGCCCTTGCCGAATATGCCCTGAAAGAGGATGTCGACGCGGTTTATGGTTCCAGGTTTCTCCGGAAAAATCCGGTAAGGTACATCAATTTTTTTCTGGGCAATTATTTCGTGTCGGCGTTTATAAGTGCCATTTTTTTGTCGCGCGTGACAGACGCATACACCTGTTATAAAGTTGTGCGCTCTGAACTGCTTAAATCCTTTAATCTCCGTTCGGGCGGTTTTGAAATAGAATCCGAGATCACCTCAAGACTTCTGAAAAACGGCGTCAAGATCATAGAGATGCCCATATCTTATGAACCCCGCTCAAAGGAAGAGGGCAAAAAGATCCGTCCGCTCGATGGTATTAAAGCCCTGATTGAGGCATTGAGGGTGCGATTTTCATGACCAGCGATATAAAAAAAGCGCATTTTGTGTCGCTCGGCTGCGCCAAGAATCTGGTTGACAGCGAAAGCGCCGCCGGACTCCTGGGAAGTGAAGGATGGGCGGTCAGCGCTTTTCCGGAGGAAGCGGACGCTGTTATCATCAACACATGCGCTTTTACGAGAGCCGCGCGCGAAGAGTCAAATGACGAAATAAAAAATCTTTCCAAAAAAATACCCTCTTCCGCAAAATTAATCGTGTGCGGCTGCCTTGGGCAGAGGGATAAAAAAAAACTTTTTGATAGATTCCCGCGTATAGACGCAGTCGCGGGAAGCTCGGACTACAGGCGCATAAGCGGCATTTTGAGAAAGCTTTTTTCTTCAGGCGCTAAAGAGTCCAAGCGCCTGCTCTGTGTGGGAAAGGCGGATTTTATAGCCGACTTCTCGATTCCGCGTCTTATTTCCACTCCAACTTCATATGCTTATGTCAAGATAGCCGAGGGATGTTCCAATCACTGCAGTTACTGCGCCATACCGGCGCTGCGCGGCGAATTCAGGTCGAGGAGCGAGAAAGACATATTAAGGGAAGCCGCGGCTCTGGCTGAAATGGGTATTAAAGAGCTGGTCCTCATTGCCAATGACAGCGCCTTTTACGGTAAAGATCCGACGGGTCGCGTGCTGGGAGGGCTTCTGGAAAAACTTAACCGGATACAAAAAGTCCGCCGGATAAGAATTCTTTACATGCATCCCGCTCATATCAGCGAAGACCTTATAAAAAAAATAGCATCTCTTCCCAAAGTCGCGCGTTATTTTGATATACCTGTTCAGCACACGGACGATCACATATTGGCAGGGATGAGGCGTCCTCCATTCGGCGGAATGGAAGCTCTGATAAATATTATCAGAAGGCACATCCCCGGAGCGGCGCTCAGGACGACTTTTATAACGGGTTTCCCGGGTGAAAGCGAAAAACGCTTCAATAAATTGACACAGGATGTAAAGAGGCTTAGATTCAGCTGGGCCGGGGTCTTCGCTTATTCTCCGGAAAAAGGCACTCCCGCCGAGAAAATGAGCGGCCGTCCGTCTGCCGCGGAGGCCTTGGGCCGTGCGAAAACGCTTATGAAAATCCAGCAGAAAATCAGTTTTGCATTTGCCCGCAGCTTTGTCGGGAAAAGACTGGATGTCATAGCCGACAGCCCTTTCAGGGGCAGAACGGAATTCCAGACGCCGGGGGTTGACGGTGAAGTGATTTTTATGAAAAAACAGCGCCCGGGCGGGATGAAAAAAATGCCGATACGCGCGTCAAAAGGCTATGACCTCATCGCTTAAAGTAATAGTAACCGTCCCCATTATAGCTTCGCTCATCGCGGCCTTCGCTTTTCTTTTTTATATGCGCAGCGCATCCGGTGAGCTTGCCGCCTACAGAGACGCGGGGGAACTCGCCGCTGTGTCGGCGACTCTTTCAGTGGCCCATCCGCCGGGTTATCCCGCCTACGCTATCTTCGGGAAATTTTTTAACACCTTTTTTATTTCCGGCAACCCGGCATACCGCACAAAGTTCCTGAGCGCGTTTTCCGCGGCGGCCTGCGCGGCCCTGTTTTACCTGCTGTTTCTCCGGCTGGGTATCCCGAACACAAGTGCAGCGGCCCTCTGCATGGTGTTTATTTTTTCAAAAGTGAACTGGCTTCTCGCGATCGTGAGCGAATCCTACGCGCCGGATATGTTTTTTATCATGATACTTTTCTATATCGCCTATTACGCGAAATCTTATCCGAGGAAACTTTTTGTTTTTGCTTTTGTCTCCGGTTTGGCTATGGGCGTGCGTCCCACTCCCGTGCTGGCTCTGCCTTCGTTCGCTATGATTTTTTTAACGAAGCATCCTTTCCGGTTGAGCGAATATGCTAAGGCTTTCTTTTTTTTCCTGGTGGGGGCTTCTGTATTCCTTTATTTGCCCCTGAGGTCGCTCGCCGATCCTCCGATAGACTGGGCGGACCCCGAGACGCTTGCTCAATTTATTTATTCCGTGACCCGCAAAGCCTACGGTCACGGGCTGGACAAGATATCCGATCTCTACACGCTGCGGGAAACTTTTTTTCCGCAGCTGGCGGTATTCAGCAAAGACCTTTTTTTTCAGTTTACGCCCCCGCTTTTTTTAGCCGGTATAGCCGGCGCTGTGAAAGGGCTGAAGAGCAATCCGCTGATAAGATCGCTCTTTGTTTTTTTTATCGTGACAGGCCCTTTTTTCCTCTTTATTTCAGGTATGCCAGCCAATGAGCATGCCCTTGTGATAGTTGAGGCGGCTTATCTTATCCCCTTTGCCTGTTTTTTTGTCTTTGCCGCCTATGGAATAAAAAAAATTCCCGCTGTTTTCGCCGCGCCCGCAGTTTTGTTATGCGCGGGGTGGCTCCTGTTCAGCAATGAGTCAGGGCTCAATCACCGTAAGAATTTTTTTGCGCGGGACTGGGCCGGGAATGTTTTCGCTTCGGCGCCGCGGGATTCTATCGTTATACTGCGCAAGGATGTCCAGCTTTTTTCATTGTGGTATGAGAATCTCGTCCGCGGCAAAAGAAAAGACTCGCTTTTTATCGCGCAGGGCATGATGAGGGCACCATGGTACAGAAAACAGCTCCTGCGCGACGGCCGCGTTATTCTTCCGCCGAGTGACATTGAGGGCGACGAATATTTTAAAAAGTTCATTTCTTTAAACGGCAATGTTTTAATAACGAGGCATTTTGAGGCCGGCCGGGATTTTTTCAGCGAAATGAAGCCAGTCACCGCGGGCGTTCTTCGCGGCTTTGATTCTCCGGTTTCCGGAGACCCGTCAGGCAGCATGTTTTTTTCCGGCGAATTTTCCTCAATGTTTTATGAAGATTTTTACGCTAAAGAACTGTGCGGAGATTATTCCGACGCTTTCAGCTCCGGGGGGCTGGAATTCTACGCCAGCGGGGATTTTGACAGGGCGAGCAAATTGTTTCTTAAAGCCATAGCTTTTGACCCCTATAATTCCCAGGCTCTGTATAATCTTGCCGCGAGCTCCTATGAAACGGGAAGATATGAAGACGCGCTAAAATACTACGGTTTCGCGAGGGTTGCCCTGGACAAAGAATACAGGGACAAGCGCACAGCGCCCTTTATAGACAAGTCGCTGGCGAGAAACTATAATAACACGGGCGCTGTTTATGAAAAACTGGGAAAAGATGACGAGGCGCTTGATTGTTATAAGAAATCAGTGGAAAAAGACCACGATTTCGCTCAGGGTTATTATAACTGCGGGGTTATATACTGGAAAAAAAAGGATTGGGCTCAAGTCATTTCAAGTTTTGAGGCCTGCCTAAAAGCGGATCCGCAGAATTCTCAGGCCCGCCGTTATCTTGAAATGCTGAAAGGGGAAGGAGGAAGATTATGAGTATCAATGAACTGATTTTCAGGGAGTACGATATCAGGGGGATCGCCGAGCGCGATCTGGATGACAATTCACTTGTGAAAATAGCGGGGGCGCTTTCAGCCATGTTCCTGGATAAGGGGGTGAAGAGAATAGCCCTGGGGCGAGACGGGCGGCTGTCTTCGCCGAGAATATCCCGCAAGATGATAGATTCATTTCTGTCCTGCGGCCTTGATGTCGTTGATATAGGCATGGTCGCCTCCCCGGTTTTTTATTTTGCCTGCCATGAAATGAAGATTAACGGGGGCATAATGATAACGGGCAGCCACAATCCCTCCGAGTATAACGGCATGAAGATATCGCTCAATCAGGCCACGATCTATGGCGACGATATAAGGGCGCTGTTGGAAAGGGTGAAGGCGGGAGAAAAACCCGAAGGCAAAGGAACCCTTGAGACGGCCGATGTCGTGCCCGCGTACAGAAAATACATCAGGGAGAATATCAGCGTCAAAAGAAAACTGACGATCGCCGTGGATTCCGGAAACGGCGTAGGCGGCGGCATAATCATTCCCGCCCTGCGGGAGATGGGCGTGGAAGTTGAGAGCATATTCGAGGAAGTGGACGGCAATTTCCCGAATCATTTTCCCGACCCTACGGTTCCTGAAAACCTGACAGCCCTCATTGAGAAGGTGCGTGAGAAAAAGGCCGATTTCGGCGTTGCCTTTGACGGCGACGCGGACAGGATAGGCGTTATAGATGAGAAGGGAAACATCATCTGGGGAGACCGCCTCATGGCTCTTTTTTCTAAATCTCTTTTGAAAGAAAATCCGGGCGGGAAAATCGTGTTCGAGGTCAAATGCTCCAAAGCTCTGCCTGAGACAATAGAAAGGCTCGGGGGCAAAGCCATAATGAGCAGGACGGGGCATTCTCCCATAGAGGCCCGCATACAGGAAGAAAATGCCCTCTTCGGCGGGGAGATGAGCGGTCACATATATTTCAACGACAGGTATTTCGGCTATGACGACGCTCTTTATACGGCCGCTCGCCTTGCGGAGCTTATCGCTTCCGCGCCTCAGGCGCTGTCTTCGTATCTGGATGATGTGCCCGCATATCCGATCACGCCCGAGATCAGGGTGGACTGCCCGGACGAGATAAAGTTCGGTGTTGTGGGCAAATTGTCCGCGTATTTTCAGAAAACGAATGAGGTTATTACCATAGACGGCGCGAGAATAATTTTTGAGGACGGATGGGGCCTTTGCAGGGCCTCCAACACCGGCCCGGTTATTGTCATGCGTTTTGAAGCCTCCACACAAGAGGGCGTGGAGAGAATAAAAAAAGAAGTAACGGGAGTTTTGAACGGCATACTGGAAGATTACAAAGGGGGACAGTCCCCATCTACGACTTCGTCCGTAATGGGGACTGTCCCCGCCAGGAAATGATTTATTTTCTTCTGGCCGCCTACAACGAGGCGGAGTCGATAGAACCTGTCTTTACAAGCATAAAAAGGGCGATAAGCAGAGATTTTATCATTCTGCTTGTGGACGACGGCTCAAATGACGGCACATCGGGAAAGGCCTCGTCTGTCGCCCGTCATTTAAACATAAGTCTGGAACTAATAAGGCATCCGCGCAATCTGGGCCTCGGGGCGGCTCTCAGGACCGGTTTTGAATGGATAGATAAAAATGCCTCGCCGGATGACATTGTTGTCACAATGGACTGCGACGACACCCATCCGCCGGAGACGGTGTCGGCGATGATCAATAAACTCGGCACAGGATCGCGTCCCGGCTGTGATGCTGTTATAGCGTCCAGGTTCGTTGAGGGCGGCCGCTGCAGCGGCGTGTCTTTCCTGAGGAGTGTTATAAGCCGCGCGGGTTCTTTTTTCATGAGCGCCATTTTTCGCGGAAGCGCTGTTTCCGACTGGACATCTGGATTCAGGGTATACAAGGCCGCCGCTTTAAAAAAGGCCGGCGTACCCTCTCTTATGCGGGCAAAAGGTTTCAGTGCTCAGCTCGAGATCCTTTTTCTTCTGCTCGGCTCCGGAGCTCTTATTGGCGAAAGCGCTCTGCGAATGGATTATTCGCTTAAAAAAAGTCCTTCCAAGATGCGGCTCATTCCTTTGCTTTTTGAGTACCTGCAT
>VMTH01000058.1 GCA_013791745.1 Candidatus Omnitrophota bacterium | reverse complement strand
CGTGATTTTCACGGCCTCCAGCCGCTGAGCTTCGCCTCCGGGATAACAGCTGTAAATAAATCTTCCGCTCTCATCCCTGGCCCATGCGCCGAAAATATCGTTCCGCGAATATACGATCACCCAGCGCCCGTCTATCCGCACGCCGTAAAGAGAGGGAGAGACCGAATTGCGGCCCGCGGCCTTCGGCTGCAGATAGAAACTCCTGAATATGACATCATCCTCCGGTATTTTTTCAAGCGCTGCGGAGGGGAAAATTCCGGAGCTGAAATCTTTAACCGAGCGGTAAAAATCATCAAGCCCGTAGGACTCGGTCTCATCTATAAACAGAAAACCGCCTGATGAAAGATGTTTGGCTAGAAGAGCCGTTTCCTTTCTAGTAAAATCAGGCAGCGACCCCTTGCCCGTGACGCAGAGAAAGGGATAATCAAAGATACCCTGTCCCACCTCAAGATAAACCGCTTCCTGAGGGGGATCTATGGATGTGGACGAGGCGAGATATTTCAGGACGGCCTCCACAGAGCTTGACAGCGGCGAGGAACCGCCGCTTTTCTTTATTATGCAAAGCTCAAAAAGATCGCCGGCGAAACAGCATGCGGACAGGAGCAAAAAAAACAGTATTTTAAAAACTTTCATTTTCCGTTCTTCACAAGCGCGAGGTTGTATTTTAAATTCTCATCATCAGGATTTATAGACAGGCCCTTTTGAAAAAATTCTCTCGCCCCCGCGATATTGCCCGATCTCATCTCAATAAGGCCGAGTTCGTTCAAAGCGGCGTAATTAACGGGGTTTATGTTAAGGCATTTTCTAAACGCGGCCTGCGCTTCGGCCGTTTTCCCGAGCTTGCCCAGCGACAGCGCCAGATTATAATATCTCACATCATCCGGCGAGAGAGAGACAGACTCGGCGAAATGACGCGCGGCGGAATCATAATCTCCCTCCCCGAAATCAAGAACGCCGAGATTATTTAATGCCTCCGGCAATCCTGGATTTATACTGAGCGCCGCTTCGTATGACTTACGGGCTTCGTCACTTCTGCCGAGCCCCGCCCAGACAGGCCCCATATTGGTCAGGAGCCAGTCTATGTCTT
>VMTH01000057.1 GCA_013791745.1 Candidatus Omnitrophota bacterium | reverse complement strand
GCGTCTTTTGTTGTGCACAACATAAGAGTGCTGGACGGGAACAACGGTTTTTTTGTATCCATGCCCTCCAAGAAAAGAAAAGACGGTAAATATCAGGACGTGGCTCATCCCATAACCACTGAGATGAGACAGCGCCTGGATAGGGTCATTATAGAAAAATATAAACAGGTTGCCGCCGAAAAGGCCGCCGAGGTCCAGCCGCCCGCTCCGTCATCAGGTGATGCCATCGCCGCGGATATCACTCAGCCCGGGGAGCCCGTTGTTTCTGAACAAAAATAATTTTCATTCCTGCCTACCGACAGGCAGGTGAAACGGCGCAGGACAGACTGCCGTTCTCACATAAATTTGCGGGGTGGTCTAATGGTAGGACAACGGTCTTTGAAGCCGTCCGTGGAGGTTCGATTCCTCCCCCCGCAGCCATAGTTTTTGTTTTTATTTACGGATGAGGCGGGTTCTGATGATGCCGTCTATGTTCATAATATCCGCGATGATCTTATCGCCGGGCTTCTCCGATATATCAATGATGCAGTAGGCGTAATCGCCTTTGCTTTTGTTCAGCATCTCGACGATGTTTATGCCGGCCTTAGCCAGAATAGAGGATATCTGGCCGACCATGTTAGGGATATTTTTGTTCTTCACCAGCAATCTTAAGTTAGAAGTCGGCTCGAGCTCGCAATCGGGATAGTTGACCGAATTTTTGATGTTGCCCGCCTCCAGGAAATCCCTGATCTGGGAGGCCGCCATAACGGCGCAGTTGTTTTCGGCCTCGGCGGTAGAAGCCCCCAGGTGCGGTATGGCTATGACGTTTTTCATACTAAGAACTTTATCGTCGGGAAAATCCGTGACATATCGCCCGGCCTGTCCGCTTTCAAGCGCTTCCGCCAGAGCCGCCGTGTCGACGATTTCGCCCCGCGAAAAATTAAGGAGCTTTACGCCTTTTTTCATAAGGCCGAATTTCTCTTTGCTTATCAGGCCGCGCGTTGAGCTGTTGAGAGGCATGTGCAGCGTTATATAATCCGCCTCGGAAAGCATCTGATCCAGCTGTTTCGCCCGCCGTACATCGCGGGAGAGGCCCCACGCCGATTCCACGGAAATAAACGGGTCGCACCCTATCACTTTCATGCCGAGCTCATGGGCGCTGTTTGCCACCATCACGCCTATTTTTCCGAGGCCCACTACGCCGAGGGTCTTGCCGGCGATCTCAGAACCCGCGAACTGTTTTTTGTTTTTCTCAACGAGAGCGCACACTTCTTCGCCTTTGCCCCTGAGGCTTTGGGCGTAAGCTATGCCGCCGGCGATATCGCGTGAGGCGAGCAGCAGGCCCGCTATGCAGAGTTCTTTCACGGCGTTGGCGTTTGCGCCGGGGGTGTTGAAGACGACTATCCCTTTTTCAGAGCAGGCATCAAGGGGGATGTTGTTGACCCCCGAACCCGCGCGGCCTACGGCCAGAAGAGATCCGGGCAGTTCCATATCGTGCATTTTGAAACTACGCAGGATTATCGCGTCGGGATTCTTGACGCTGTCTCCTGTTTCATAGCTGTTGGCCGGTAAAACAGACAGGCCTTCTTCCGCGATCTTATTGAGCGTTAAAATTTTATACATATCATCCTCCTTGACGAATAACCCAATAATCTCAAATTCGCCCGCTTAAATCAATAATACGGATTGAATTTTTTGAACATTTGTTATAATAAAAGGCAGTTTACCTGTGGAGACGCAAATGTTAGAAAACGAAAATATTAGAAGAAGCCCGGAGGGCAGGGTGCTGTTGACGGGTTTATTGCTTGCGGCCGCATATATCATCGCGCTGGGACTGTCGGGCCTGTTCTCATTCAAATATTTCCGTCTGCTGGCCACGATGACTGTGACAAATATCTTTTTCGGCAGAGCCCCCTGTATATCTTTCGGCTACGCAATGCATCTCCCTCATATTATAGTCATACCTGTCACCTTACTTATCGAAGTAATCATCGTTCTGATAGTATATCCGCTGTTTGTTTTCAGCCTGCAGCGCCTCATGGTGGTTAAAGTGTTCGGTAAACTGTTGACAAAAATCAGGGAAGCTGCCGAGAAGAATCATAAAATCGTCAGTAGATACGGCGTGCCGGGGCTTTTTGTTTTTGTATGGATACCCTTTCACATGACCGGGCCCGCTGTGGGATGTGTGATCGGCTATCTGCTCGGCATACCGATGTGGTTGAACCTGACAGTGGTTCTGGGAGGGACATCTCTCGCAATAGCCTGCTGGGCGCTTTTAATATGGAATATCCAAAACTCCACGATAATTTTTAATCCCTTCATACCTTTTTTCATATTTCTATCCCTGGCCGTGATGGCCGCCGCTGTTCGTTTTGTGTTGAAAAAAAGCCGGGAAACAGGCTTGTAAGTTTATGTTGAGCTGTATCAGTGATTTGACCTTATGAAGACATTAAAACTACACCGTTGTCTGATTTTATTTATTTTTCTATGCGCATATCCCCACATAGCGCGGGCTGCTGAACCGCCGCGAGAAGAGGAGACTTTTATCGAACGGCTGCGTTTCTGGGATAACACTCATGATTTCATATCAGAAGGCCTGTATGCTCCCGTCGCGTGGTTTGATGACTTTTTCAGCGACGAAAGAGCGCTCGAGGAAGTGCCGGCCAGATCAAAGATCAGGCTGCGCAGTGATCTGAGATTCTCGGAAGGCGGACAGACCTATATGCGCACCTTTCTGCACGCGAGCATACGTCTGCCGAAAGCGAGCAAAAAGCTGAAGCTGATCATCAGTGACGAGAACGAGGACGCTGTGCCTGTCACCACCGGCGAGCTTGTGAAAACCGGCGTCAGGAATGCGACGGACGCCGACCGCGCCGATGTCGGACTGAGATATAATGTCCTTGATACGATGCTCTCCAGACTGCATTTCGGATCGGGCATGAAGGCCGAAACCCCGCTTTCACCCTATGTGCGCGTGTACTACAGGCATCTTTTTCCTTTAACGGAAGTCTCGCAGATCCGCTTCAGCGGCCAGGCCCGGGTGAAGCACCACGAGGGCTGGAGAAAAACTCTGCAGCTTGGCGTGGAGAGATTGTTTTCCGAAAGCAATATCCTGCGCTGGGGCAACGCCGTTGTTTTCGAGGCACCCGATGTCGACTATAACTGGGAGAGCTACATCGGCTTCCAGCAGCAGATATCAGCGAGGAACGCTCTGTCATACACCCTGGGCATGTCGGGGGTGTCCGACAGGAGGCTCATCGTCGAGAATTACAGGGCGAGCGTGCGCTTCCGGCGCAATTTTTATAAGGGCTGGGTTTTTTATGAGATAGAGCCCGCGAACGACTGGCCGCGGGATGACTTCGGCGCCTATTCGCCCGTGGCCTCTATCACCTTCCGTCTGGAAATACAGTTCGGCCGCTGATCCGGCTTCAGATTGTCTGTGAGTATTGTTCCGTGTATTTGCTCACCAATTCGCGTATCATTTTCTGGTACTTAGTGTGATATTGTTTTGCCATGCGCTTAAAAAAAGCCACATCTGATTTCTTCAGGCAAATGGTCACCTTGCTGGTTTCTTCGGGAATAACCAATTTATAGGGGGGCGGTAGAAAATCTTTAATTCTGGTTAATTTTCCAAAAGGCCTGTCTGAATCAGCTGCCTTGTTTTTCATAGTATTTTGCCTCCTTTCTCCAATAACCTGCGCCAAATATTCTGATCTTCCTGCGCCGGAACGTAAATCTAACGGTTAAAATTCGCTCATTCACTTTTCCAATGCAAAAATATCTTTCTTCTTTCCGACTGTGTTTCTCGTCCACAAAAATTTTTCTTTTGGGGTCTTTAAACACCGTTGCAGCCGTTCGAAAATCAACCCTGTGTTTGCGGATATTGACTTTTTCTTTTGTCGTATCCCATATAAAGCTGCCAAGGATGGTTTCCATATTTTTATCAATACAATTGTACATAGAAAATTCATTTTGTCAAGGCGCCGTGAAGTTGAATAGTCTGAAATTTAAGCCGGTGAAGCGGCATATCAAAGGCGCTGTGCGAATTTTTAAATCGCCGGCATATCTGATAAAATAAAACTGTTTGCTCTTTATCGGGAACAGGGAGGATTTATGAAATCTTTTACGGCGAGTTCGACGGCCGCAGAAAAAAGAGGGTGCTCATCAAGATAATAGGCGAATAGCGCCGACTGTTCAGGGCGCTTTTAAAGATTAAACGCTGTAGCGCTTTCCGCTGTCTTCTTTCCAGAGGCCGGGGTTTTTGGCTATCCAGCCGGACATCATCTCGTAGCAGAGCGCAAAATCAAGGTCTATGAATTCCGTACCGTGGTCGGTGAGGAATTTCACATCTCCCTGATAATTCCGTCTTTCCCCGACGATGCACTTGGATATGCCGAATGTGACGATGGCCCCCGCGCACAGGTAGCAGGGCATCAGTGTGCAGTATAGCTGGGCGCCCTCAAATGACGCTTTGCGGCCGGCGTTGCGCATGCACACGATCTCGGCGTGGGCGAGGGGATCCCCGTCCTGCACCCTGCGGTTATGGCCCCTTGATATTATCTCGCCGTCCTTGACCAGCACCGCGCCTATGGGTATTCCCCCTTCGGCCAGGCCTTTCCTTGCTTCGTCAACCGCGGCTTTCATGAAATCGTTCATAGAATGAATTATACAAAATCTCAGCCGCGTGTGTAAAAGAAAACAGTATCGTGTTGCTCTTTTAATCTGAAAATATTGTATAATACAGTATGTTGTTAAAAGGATAGGCGGTCTCAGCGATTTAATACAGAGAGGAACAATGTCAGACAACATAAATAAAAAAAGGAAGGCGAGATTATGAGAAAGTTAATGGTATTTGTAAGTTTGGCCGCAGTATTGCTTTGCGGCAATGCATCAGCGCAGACAGGGGATTACGAATTGGGAGTTATTTTAGGTGAGCCCACGGGATTAAGCGCTAAGTTGTGGACAGGAGACACCACGGCGATTGATGGCGCTTTAGCGTGGTCAACCGGAAGAGATAACAATGATAATCTATATTTTCATGCTGATTATCTTATTCATAATTTCAATCTGATCAAGGTAGAGGAAGGTAAACTTCCCCTTTATTATGGTGTTGGCGGGAAATTTAGACTTAGGCATGATACATCAGCTGCTTCTGACGATTTTAGGACCGGTGTTCGTATCCCGGTAGGACTTGACTATATATTTAAAGGCGGCAAGGTTGATATTTTTTTCGAAATCGTTCCTGTCTTTATTATAGCGCCGGATTCGGATTTTGATATAAATTCAGGACTTGGCATCAGATATCATTTCTAGGCAGGCATCTGT
>VMTH01000056.1 GCA_013791745.1 Candidatus Omnitrophota bacterium | reverse complement strand
TTTTGGATAAGGAATACGAAAAACAATGCGGAGAAATGTTCAAAAGTTATTAAAGAATTTTCTGGTTTAAATGTTTCCCCGGAAGATCTGCTTGCGAATGATGTTATCAATTATTTAGGTGTTGCTCCAAATAGAATCGACTTTTTTAACACTCAGGGCGACCTTAATTTTGACAAATCCTTTAAGAACAAGTGTATTGGCCATTTCAGAGGGGAAAGAGTCTTTTATATAAATATAGACGACCTAATAAAAGCTAAAAAATATTATCTTTCAAGAGATACCAGGAATTTTCTGGATAAAGAAAAAGATTTAAAGGATATAAAAAGGCTCAAGAATTGTAAGACAAAAAAGCGGGAAGGCAAAGAATTACGAATAACAAAAGAGTAAGGGGACGAAACCAATAGGAACCGTCCCTGTTGGTTGTTTAGTCCAGAGCCGCGGCTGTCTCAAGAGCGGATAGCATCGCGCCCGGCTTGATTTTGAAACCGAATTTTTTAAGACCCAGCCACAGGCAGTTGAGAGCCATGAGGATGTCCGGGACGGTCACATAACCCATGTGCGCTATCCTGACGATCTTCCCCTTGTATTCCCTCTGGCCGTTGGCGAATCTGACGCCGTATTTTTCGCAGATGTGCTCTATGAGTTTGGAACCGTCTATTCCTTCCGGCACCTTGACGGCCGTTATGCCGTTTGAGGGAGCTGACGAGAAAAGCTCAAGCCCCATTTCAACAACGGTTTTGCGGGCGATCTGAGCCATGTTTTTGTGACGCGTTATGACATTGTCAAGGCCTTCTTCCTCAAGCATCTCCAGAGCTTTGTTGAGCTGGTAGATTATATTTATGGCCGGCGTCCAGGGGGTCTGTCCTTTTTCCCCGTAAGTTTTCGCGTGGACGAGGGAGAAGTAAAAACTCGGGAGATCGCCTTTGCCTATTTTGTCGTCAAGGCCCTTCCTCACGGCGATGAAGGCCAGTCCCGGCGGCATCATGAGGCCTTTCTGAGAGCCGCTCACGCAAACATCCACATTCCATTTATCCATATGAAATCCTTCAGTCAGCAGGCCGCTGACGGCGTCGACGATAAGGAGAGTGTCTTTCGGCACCATGTCTCCGAGGGATTTAATATCATTTACGGCGCCTGTAGAGGTTTCTCCGAGCTGACAGAGGACGGCTTTATATTTTTTCTCTTTGACCTTTGCTTCAACATCGGATATCTTGAAAGATTCTCCCCACGGGTATTCCAGCACATCCGGCACGAGGCCGTAGGCTTTCACTATATTGACCCATCTTCGCCCGAAAGCTCCCGTGTTGAGCACAAGAACATTATCGTTGCGCGAAAGGAAATTAACGACAGCCGTTTCCATACCGCCGGTGCCGGAAGAGGTGAGGATGAAAATGTCGCCTTTGGTGTCAAATGCCCTGCCGAGCCCCTTTGTAGCTTCTTCCAGCATCACTGAAAACTCTTTTGTGCGGTGATGGATCGTTCTTTTCGCTCCCGCCAGCAGTATCTCCGCCGGAACATTGGTGGGGCCTGGTGAAAATAAAATTTCTTTTTTCATTGTCATTCTCTCCTATTATTGAGGTCGGAAAACCTCTTCTGATATTAAATTCATCAGGCTCTTGCGGGAACAAAGGGTTTGATTTTCCCTTCTCCCTGCGCTTTCGCTTCGACCTTTTTTTTCTTTGGCCGTTTATTGTCCTCAATAGCGATTTTTATAACCTCGTCTATTGTTTTCACGGAAATAATTTCCAGCCCTTTTTTCACATTATCGGAAAACTCCTCGATCTCCGCGCTGTTTTTATCAGGTATGACAACAGTTTTTATTTTTTCACGGAAAGCCGCGAGAGCTTTTTCTTTGAGCCCCCCTATCGGCAGTACCCTTCCGGACAGCGTTATTTCGCCTGTCATGGCGAGGTCTTTTCTGACCGGTTTTTTGAGAATTGCCGACACAAGGGATATGGCTATTGTGATACCCGCCGACGGCCCGTCTTTTGGTATGGATCCCTCGGGAACATGTATGTGTATGTCGCTGTTTTTCATAAAGTTTTCGGGGATACCCAGTTTTTTCGCGTTTGCCCGCAGATATGAAACCGCCGCCTGGGCAGATTCTTTCATGACATCGCCGAGCTGGCCAGTCAGTATGAGGTTGCCTTTTCCTTTCATCAGAACGGTTTCAACGCTCAGGACTTCGCCCCCGACTTCCGTCCAGGCCAGTCCGCAGACAATGCCGATACTGTTGACCTTTCCCTCATCGTGCCTGTATTTTTCATAACCGAGAAGTTCCCTCACAATTTTTTTGTCTATGTTCACAGGGCTTTTTAATTTTTTCTGCACAAGTTTTTTGGCTGTTTTCCTCAGCACCGTGGCTATCTGCCTTTCAAGGTTCCTGACGCCCGCTTCCTGGGTATAGGAGTCCATGATGTATTCAACGGCCTGTTCAGTGAATGTGATCTTATAGTTTGTCAGTCCGTTTTCCCTGATCTGTTTGGGGATCAGGAAATTTTCGGCTATGCCTATTTTTTCCGGCTGGGTGTAGCTGGGGAATTCTATTATCTCCATCCTGTCTTTCAGCGCCGGAATGATGGTGTAGGTTGTGTTCGCCGTGGTGATGAACATTATGTCGGAGAGGTCAAAGGGGGTGTCAAGATAATGATCGGAAAAGCTGTTGTTCTGTTCGGGGTCCAGCACCTCCAGGAGGGCAGAGGAGGGGTCGCCGCGGAAATCCTGCCCTATCTTGTCGATCTCATCTATAAGAAAGACAGGGTTTTTTGAGCCGGCTTTTCTCAGCGACTGGATTATTTTTCCGGGCATTGAGCCTATGTAAGTCCTGCGGTGCCCGCGTATCTCGGCTTCGTCTCTGACGCCGCCCAGCGATATCCGCACAAATTCTCTTCCCATGGCTTGCGCAATGGAGCGGGCAAAAGAAGTTTTTCCCGTGCCGGGAGGGCCGGTGAAACAGAGTATGGGGCCTTTGATTTTTTTGTTGAGCTTGCAGACGGCCAGATACTCCAGCACCCGTTCCTTTGATTTTTTAAGCCCCCAGTGCTCGGCCTCGAGGACCTTCTGCACATTGTCAATGTTCATGTTGTCCGTAGTTTTTTTATTCCATGGCATGGAGATCATCCAGTCTATGTAAGTGCGCACAACCGTGGATTCGGGCGAAAAGGGCATCATCTTTGACAGCCTTTCAAGTTCTTCCTTCACCTGTTTTTTGGCCTGCTTGGGCATTTTGGCTTCTTTTATTTTTTTCAGATAATCCGAATACTCTTTATTCGGGCTGTTTTTGTTGAGCTCTTCCTCGATCGTCTTCATTTCTTCGGAAAGAAAATATTCGCGCTGATTCTTCTGTATCTTGCTGTGCACTTTTTCATGTATGTCTTTTTTAACCAGCATGAATTCCCGTTCGGACACGAGCATTCTTATAAGTTTCATCACCAGGTCGCCGGAGTTGCTGTTTTCGAGCAGCTTCTGCTTCTCCGCAACGCTTCCGGGCATATAGCCTATGATCAGGTAGATTATTTTCGCGGGCTCGTTTATAGAAAGTATGTCATCGATGATCTCTTTCGGTATTTTGCCGGCCAGCTCGCTGTATTTCTTGAACTCGGCTATCAGCGCCTCAAAAAGAGCGTCCGTTTTCGGCGAGGCCGGCAATTTGAGGGGCAGGGGAGTGATATTGCCGGTCCACAGGCCCTCGATGTCGGAAAGGGTTTCAAGCTTCGCGCGCTCTATTCCCTCTATGAGTATTTTATAACCCCCGGAGTTTTCCTTTATCGACTGAAGTATCTTACCGACGCAGCCCACGGAATAAATATCCCCGAACTGGGGATCATCTTTCTGCGGGTTTTTCTGAGCCGTGAAAAACAAATATTTGTCGCCCTCAAGGGCTCTTTCAAGCGCTTTTTTTGATTTTTCCCTTCCCACAAAAATGGGCATTCTGTTAAAAGGCAGAATAACAGTGTCTTTTACCGCTACCACCGGCATGTCTGTATAAATCATCGTATAACCTCCGGTTATTTCCTGTCTTTGATCACTTCATCGACAATACCGTAGGCAAGAGCCTCGTCAGCCGTCATAAAATAATCTCTTTCCGTGTCTTTTTCTATTTTGTCTACGTTGTGCCCCGTGGATTTGGCGAGTATTTCGTTGAGCCGCTGCTTCATTCTCAGTATTTCCTTCGCCTGAATGCCTATGTCCGTCGCCTGGCCCTGTACCCCGCCCAGAGGCTGGTGTATCATTATCCTGGCATTCGGCAGAGCCCTGCGTTTGCCTTTCAGTCCGCAGGAGAGTATTACAGCCGCCATTGACGCCGCCTGCCCGAGGCAGTATGTGGCTATCGGGTTGTGTATGAAGTTCATCGTATCCAGAATGGCCAGGCCGCTGGTGACGATGCCTCCGGGATTGTTGATGTATATGGAAATCTCTTTGTCCCGGTCCTGCGATTCGAGGAAAATCAGCTGCGCTATGATGAGATTGGCTACGCTGTCGTCTATGGGTGCGCCGAGAAATATGATTCTTTCTTTCAGGAGCCGTGAAAAAATGTCATACGCCCTTTCTCCCCGGTCGGTGGCTTCCACCACCATTGGAATGAGCATCGAGTGAGCGTTCATTTTACATTACCCTCCTTGATTATAAAATCAAAAATTTTATCCGTCAACAGCGCGTCTTTCATTCTGGTCGTGGACGGCGAATAATTTTTGCCGAGTTTCTCTTTCAGTTCTTCTTCCGTTACCGTTATGTTTTCCTTTTCGGCGATTTTGCCGAGGATCAGTGAGATCCTTAAGTTTTCACCGGCTGTTTTTTCTATCTGGGGCCCGACAGCTTTCATGTCCTGTCCGGGGTACTGTTCGCTCAGATGTCCGCTCAATGATTTTTTTTCTTCCTCAAGGAGCGACGCGGGGAGTTCAAAATTGTTTTTTTTCAGCAGCGCCGCGGTTATCTGCTCCCTTACGCTCCTGTGTTTTTCGGATTCTTTTTCCATAATCATGCGCTTTTTGAGCGATTCCCGCAGTTCAGGGAGGTTTTTCGCCCCGAAGAGCGACGCGAAACTATCGTCGAGAGGGGGCAGTTTTTTTTCAAAAATTTCGGTTATGAGGATGACGTATGTCACTTCCTTGCCGGCGAATTCGGCGGGTTTAAAATCTTTATCGGCGGTGAATTTGATTTCCCCGGCCTCGCCTTTCTTCAGTTTCAGTATGTCCGGCCAGAGAGGCGGGAATATTTTCTTCTCGTCGAGTTCGGCGGTGAGATTTCTCCTGCTCATTTTTTTCTGTGTTTCCCCGGCGCATATCACCCCGAGGTCGTATTTGATGAACAGGCCTTTTTTCGGTTTTGAGAGTTCTGTTTTTTCCAGGGAGAAGGCCTTTTCCCGCAGATTCTGCAGGGCTTGTTCCGCTTCCTCATCAGTAACGGCAACGGAGGGCTCCTTTATGCTTATTTTTTTGTAGCCGCCCGCTTCGAATTCAGGCATCACTTCGACTTCCACGGAGAATTTAACCGGTTTATCGCCATCCCACTTGAATTCAGTGAGCTTCGCCGGCGCGACAGGGATTATTTTGTTCTCATCGCATACCTGATAGACCTTTTTTGACAGGAGATAGCTCTCCTGGGCGTTCCTGATGTCTTCGCCGAAATCTTTTTCTATGAGGGCGACAGGGGCTTTTCCCGCGCGGAAACCCTCTATCCTCACCGATCTGCTGATCCTCTGCACCGCGAGTTTTCGCGAATCAGCGGCGCTCGCCGCGTCTATAATGAAATCCAGTTGTTTTACAGTTTTACTCTTCTCCGAAATTTTTACGCCTTCCACTTAATAACCTCCATATACCGCGCGGTTCAATTCGAATCCGCGTATTTCAAAATCTGACAATACATCATCATTAGCGAGCGCAGGCCTCTACAAAATGCCGGAGAGAGGACTCGAACCTCCAAGCCCTGAGGCACATGGTCCTAAGCCATGCGTGTCTGCCAGTTTCACCACTCCGGCCAGCCCATGATTTAACAAATAAGTTGCAAAAAGTAAAATAGTTTCGTAGAATAGCATATAATTATGGCAACTGAAACATCTCCCATCAAACCCGGCGAAAGGATACTGAGCTACGCTTTTCTTTTCCTG
>VMTH01000055.1 GCA_013791745.1 Candidatus Omnitrophota bacterium | reverse complement strand
CCGCTGGAACTCAAACACGACGAGCTGGCAGACGGCTGATTACTGGATAGAGACAAACAATAACGAGCCGGACTGGGCTGTGGCGATAAACACGAATGCGTGGACGGACACGCATCAGTACAGGATCAGAATAAAGGCGAAGGATAAGGCGGGTAACTGGCGTTACGGCACGGTACAATACACTTATTTTTATTATGACGAGACGGAACCCGCCAGCGGAATAACGGTGCCGGAAGACAACAAATATTACGCTTCGGGTTTACCGGCGGCGCTTACGGGGACATCCATTGACGCGGGGTCGGGCGTTAATAAGGTTGAGATACAGGTTAAGAGGCACAGCGACGGATATTATTTATCAGGTTCCGATCAGAAGTTTTACGGGACTCCTGAATGGATAAACGTCGGAGTTACGCCAGGGCCTAATCCCCCGTGGACTTACGGAATAGATTATCCCACAGCCGCCTGGTCAAACGGCGTTGAGTATCTTGTTCTGAGCCGCGCGACGGATAAGGCGACTAATGAGCAGAGCGTTTTCGGCGTTGGCGTTTCGTCTAACACATTTGTTTATGATACGAGTCTGCCTGATTCTGGGATAACGAATCCGGCGGGAGACACGAACAGCCCGCCGCAGCTTATGGGGACATGCTCGGACACGGCGCCGGGAGTAGTGGCGGAAGTCAGATATAGATTGAGGACACAGGGCAGTAAATACTGGAATGAGCTCGGCCCCGGCTGGGGGGAAGCCGGTATTGAGTACTGGAATACGGCGACGCTGTCGTCAGGGGCGACGGCTTGGTGGGAGACGGTGAGCGTGTGGTATGACGAAATAACATATTCTCTCAACAGCCGCGCGAAAGATGACGCGGGGAACTGGGAGCTCAATTTTTCCACGAGGAGTTTTACTTATGATTCTGTTAAACCGGTGTCGGTTTCAACGACGCCGTACAGCGCGGCCTACAAGTATCTGGCATATATCGGCGGCACGGCATCTGACGGCGATTTTGGAAGCGGTATTACTGAGGTCAGATTGGAGGTGACGGACATAAGCGCGGACACAACATATTACTGGAACGGGCCGGAGCCGAAGTGGCAGGCGGCCACACCCGCGTGGCTGCCGGTGACGGGCCTGACGGAGTGGTCATACGCGGATATACTGGATACGCATTGGCGGATAAGAGGAACGGGGCACAGGTTCAGAATCAGAACGAAGGCGAAGGATTTTTCTGGCAACGAAGAAATAGCGTCGGCTGGATTTGAGTTTGTGTATGACACGAGCACGCCTGTGTCGGTATCGACAGGGCCTGTGAATAATACGAGTTACTCATTTATGGGCGGGCAGGTGATTCTGGCGGGCACGGCGAAAGACGAGCCGAATTTGAGTTTGCCCCGCGCGGGCAACGCGGGCCTCAATGTTGTGAATATATCGCTTAAAGATAAATCCAATTCCAATTGCTGGACGGGCTCAAGCTGGACGGCGACAAGCCCGTACTGGATAACGGCGACGGGTAAGGCGAACTGGACTTATGCAGTTTCGACGGCAAATCTTACATCGGACAGGGATTATGAGCTGAGGAGCAGAGCGAAGGACAATGTCTCCCTTTTTGAGACAAACATAACGACGAGGGTTTT
>VMTH01000054.1 GCA_013791745.1 Candidatus Omnitrophota bacterium | reverse complement strand
GAGAACGCGTTAAGACTCAAAAAAGATATTTCTTCGGGGCGTTTGAAAGCAGACCTGCATTACGCTCTGGCCTACCAGTACTATAAAAACGACGATTACAAAGCGGCCCTGAAGAGAGCGAATAAAGCTATGCGCTCCGACAGGGATCACACGGATGCCAAATTCCTCTATCACATGATAAACGCTAGAATATTTATAGACAAGGGGGATTATTACCAGGCGAAAGAGCACCTGCTGCATGCTTTTAAAATGGACCCGGACGATTCCGAATGCATCATGCTTTTGAAAGGGATCAATGATCTGCTCAAAGCCGGACAGAAGGGCACCGGCCGCCGAGGGGAATAACACCGACATGGGAACATCTGAAAGCGAAATAGTATTCTCAAAAGAACCTTTTTCTTTTCTTGACGGGGAAGAGCGCGCTCTGTTTATGGAGAATGTGCGGCTTTTCACTTTTGCATCGGGCGAAATACTTATAAGAGGCGGCGAGATGGGAAACATGGTCTATTTTATTGTCCGGGGAGAATGCGGCGTTTTCCTGCCGCCTCCGGCGCCTGCGGCAAGCCCTGTGGCGCGGCTCGTTCCCGGGGATTTTTTCGGAGAAATGGCGATGCTGGCGAATGTCAAAAGAACAGCCACCGTAAAAACTTTAACCGAGGTGCGGGTAGCCGCCATGGATTCTCAGAAATTCAAAAAGCTTTTTATGACCAATCCCCGTATTGTCAAGGGCCTTGACGCATATTATAAAAAGCGTCAGGGCGAGCTGAATCTGTTTAAAAAACGAGTGGCTGATATGGAATCGCGCCCGGAGCAGGGGCTGTGGCAGAAAATCAGGAAGATGTTCGGCCTGTGACAAAATGGTGAAAAATAAACGGTTTGCGCAGATCGCGGCGGTTACGGTGATGTTGTCCGGATTGACGGGACTTATCAGCGGCAATGACATAGAAACGCTGAATAAGCTGCAGTTCGCCAACGGCCTTTTCAGGGACGGGATGTATGAGATGGCGAGAAAACAGTTCCTTGAAATAGCCGGTTCATCTTATCCCGGTATCGGCGAGGAGTCTGCTTTTATGCAGGCGGAATGCCTGTTCCGGATGAAAAATTTTCCTCTCGCCTATAAAGAGTTCGAAAAAACCTTTTCTTCCTTTTCCCGCGAAGTAAAGGAGAGGTCTCTTTCGCGCATGGGCGATTGCGCCTATCATATGAAGAGATACGGCGACGCCGCTGATATTTACGCTAAATTCATCAAATTATACGGTGAGAACGAAGACGCTCTTTTTTATCTCGCTCAATCTTTATCTGAACTGAAGAAATATGATGAGAGCGGGAAATATTACAGAAAACTCCTTGAGAAACACCCCAAATCAGACTACAGGGAATACGCCATGTATTCGGCGGGATACGCCTATTTTAAAACGGGCAATTATGCCAAAGCCGCCGGTCTTTTCGCGGGGGTTTCAGATAAAAAAATAAAAGCGGAGAGCCTGTTCTACGAAGGCCTTTCTTTTATCCACTCATCAGATATGGCGTCTGCCCTGAAGCGGTTTGACAATATCGCCGCCGGCTTTAAGGATAGCCCCTGGGCGGCGAAAGCGAATCTTAAAAAAGCCGAGATACTGATAAAGGATAAAAAGTTTGATGAAGCGGAAAAAATACTGGAACCTATCAGGCGCGCCTCCGGCGCTTCAGCGGCAGAGGCCCTGTATCTGACAGGGCAGGCCTTCTACGCGAAAAAAAGTTTCGCGCAGGCGGCGGTTTATTACAGGTCCTGCGCGGATAAGCATCCCGGCAGTGATTGGGCGGAAAAGTCGCTTTTTTCGCTGGGCTGGAGTTATACGCATCTTCAGGATTACCTGCGTGGAAGAAAGACTTTCGCGGAGCTGATCCTTAAACATTCCAAAACGGCATATTTCCCGAAAGCCCAGTTCCTCATAGGCCATTGTTATTTTTTTGAGCGGGATTACGACGCGGCCTCGGATGCCTATGCCCGGCTTCTTTCCGCTTTTCCGGGCGATGAACTCGCCGGAGATGCCCATTACTGGCAGGGCGCGTCTCTCTTAAAAGCGTCCCGTTTCGGTGAAGCGGCCTCCGTTTTCAGAGAAGTGATAAAACGCGGCGAGGCCTCGGGCTTTCTGTCCCGCGCTTATCTGGGCCTGGGCAAAAGCCTTGCACTCTCAGGGGATCACAGCGCCGCGGCCATTGAATTGGAAAAGGGGCTATCTGTCAAAGGCACAGCTCTGGAAAAGGATGAGCTGGCTTTTGAGTTGGGCAACGCCTGCGTTAAGCTCGGCAGATTTTCAGACGCGGTACGCTATTACGGCAAAGTGTCAGACCCGTCTCTTATCGCTGATGCCCTGACCGCTTCAGGGCACGCGTATCTTAACTGGAAAAAATTTGACGAGGCCCGCGAATCTTACGGGAAAACGGTGGATTTATATCCGGAATCTCCCGCCGCGGAAGATGCCGCTTTTTCAGTAGGGGTGAGTTTCTATAAAGAAAAAAACTGGGCTTCGGCCCGCTCTCACCTGATGGATTTCGCGGCCAAGTACCCCGCAAGCCCCAGAATAGCCGACGCTTATCTTTACGCGGGCTGGTCGGCTTTCAGCCTCAAGGACTGGACAGCTTCAATAAAATTCTGGAAACGGCATTATGAAATACAACCTTCCGAGGATGTGCTTTTGCGGATAGGCGACGCCTATTACAATGCGGCACGGGTCGCCGAAGCCAGGTCCTGTTACGCCGAGCTTCTGGATAAGTTTCCGTCGTCGTCCAAAATACCGCAGGCGCTTTACAGCATGGCTCTGGTGGACAGAAAGCAAGGCCTGCTGGAGGGCGCATCCAAACTGATCCTCCGCATAGACAGGGAGTACCCGTCTTCCGAGATCGCCCCCGACGCGCTTTTCACTCTTGGCGAAATATACGAGGAGCGCAACGATTATGTCTCATCAGGGGAGATCTACGGCAGGATATATTCAGGATATCCCAAATCTCCGCTCGCGGTGGATTCCCTGTACCGAGCCGCCCGCAGCGCATCGCGCGCGGAGAATTACGCTCTCTCCAGACAATTTTACGGGGAACTGGCGGAAAAAAAGAGTGCCTATCTTGAAGAGGCGAGGTTCAGGATATGCGAAGCTTTTTTTAACGAAAAAAATTATGCTTCCGCCGCTGATGAGGCGTTGAAATTCAGGGATGATTTTTCTTCATCGGCTTTTGCTCCCGGCGCCCTTGAAATAGCGCGCAAAGCGCTTACCGAACAGGGCCTTTCCGCGCGGGCTTCGGGGCTGAAAGACATTTTAACGAGGGATTATCCCGCGTCCGGCCCCTCCGCGAGAATCTATTTTGACGAAGGTAAAAAACTTTACGAGAGCGGAAATCACAAAGAGGCGGCGGAGGCGCTCCGCAAGGTGACAGCCAATCTCCACGACATTGATTCCGCCCGTGCGCAAATACTGATAGCGTCCGCTTTTTTCAGTATGAAGCAGTATGATGAGGCGTGGCTGGAGTATTCAAAAGCGGTGTATGTGTACCCGGAATTTCCGGATATCGTCGCCGAGGGTTATTACGGCATAGGCTCTGTCCGGATAAAGCAGGGGAAAAAATCCGAAGCTGAGAAAGCCTTCGGCAGGATACTGGAAAACTGGCCGGACTCGCCCCTGGCGGTCAAGGCCTCGGAAGAACTTGAAAAACTGAAATGATAATGCGTTGGGGAAGGTTCCTAATGGTGATGGGGACGGCAATGGGGACGATTCCGATCGCCATTCCCGCCCTCCCTAATATTGTTTTTGCCGCAGGCGAGGTGCGGATACCGGACATGAATGTTATAGGGGACGATCTCTCCCTTTACGGCCTCGGAGGAATTACGGCCGCGGATCTTCCGAGATATGATAAGGAGAGATTTCTTTCCGAAAAATTTTTAAAAAGCGGATTCGTCAAAGAGGCCGGGCAGGGCAAATCATTCATTGCGCTGATAGACGCAGGGTCAGGCGTTTCCGCCGGGGCAAAGGCCGCTTTTTTGAGCCGCTCGGAACATGATGAGAGCGGTTTCATAGCCGGCGCGGACACGGGATTCTCCGGCGCGGAAGGCCGTCGGAGATTTTTATACGGCGCTGATCTCTTTTATAAGAGAAAAGGCCTGTGGTCTTTTTCCACACTGCCGTATTTTTACGGCCGGGTCTTTGAATTGCCCGCCTCCGCCGGGCAGGATATAGGCGAAACACTTTTCGGCGCTCCCGTGGAGGTTTACTCGCAGACTGAAAATTCTTTCATTTCTTTTTCGGCGGAGAAAGTCCTTATGTCAGGGAGATACCCCGCCGCCATCCGCTCAGGCCGCGACGGGGAATTTTCATCCATCCGGTTAGGGGCATCCGCCGATCAATATATGGGAGATTCTTCCATGAGCCTGCGCGTCGGACTTTCGCGCGAAGACTGGGACTGGGTCGACGGCGCGAAGAAGTTTGATTTTCTCTCGTCCGACTGTTCTCTCACGCATAAATTTGACGGCTTTGAACTTGACGCCGGAGTTGAATTTATCAAATGGGCGGACTCGGCGTATACGGCGGGGAAACTCCTTGTCTCTTTTCCGGCTCTCGGAGGTTCCCTGACGGCGGGCCTCGATCCCGATAACCGCGCGCCGCGGATAGAGGATATTTTCGCGCGCCGGGGTTCGCTTTTGCGCGCTTTTCCAGGAGCCGCGCACGAGGGATGGAAGAATCTCAGGGCGGAATATATCTTATCGCTCTATCCCGCTGGACTGAAACTCACAGCCCGCCGCAGCGACACGCACAATTTTTTTTATGCCGACGAGAGCTCTCCCTCGCCGGGTTCTCTGGAAAATTCGCGTTACAAACGCTACGAGCTGGGCGCCGAACTTTCTTTGTTATCAGGGCCATTTTCATCGGGCGTGGGCTTTAGCTACACGGCGTCTCCTAATTTCCTGCCGGCTCCGCGGAGCTCCGCGGCCGTATTTTCCGGGTATAAACAGGGAAGGATAGGCATTACCGCTCTTCTCAACAGGGTTTCAAAAGGCCCGTGGACGGAGAGTTTTGTAAACGGCCTGGTAAAAATATGTTACGATATCCCGTCGGGAACAACCCTGTTCCTGGCGGCGGATAATGTTTTAGGGGACAAAGTTTTTCTGACACCGGCTCATTCGCCGGCGTCACCTTATGAATGGAGAAACACCGCTTTTTTTTCGGCGGGAGTTGAGATCAGGTGGGGGCAGTTTTGAAAAGGCAGTTGTTGTAGGCGGGGTTTTAACCCCGCGTTGTTGTGGAGGAATAATATGAGTTATTTGATCAAAGGCGGTCCGGTGATGTTTTTGCTTGTCGCTCTTTCCGTGGCGG
>VMTH01000053.1 GCA_013791745.1 Candidatus Omnitrophota bacterium | reverse complement strand
TCGGTGGCTCCGCACACCAGCAGCTCTACACTCTGTCCCTCTTTGTAATCGGCGGGTGACTGGTCGAGGAAGCGGGTGAGGCGCGAGGACGCCGCGATGCGGTCGCTTTTTTTGTCCAGATATATTTTTACGACATAGGATTTTCCTTCCTCCATCTTCTTTTCCTGTTCGCGGAAGGGCACGAAGAGATCTTTCATCAGGCCCCAGTCGAGGAAAGCGCCTATGTTGTTGACCGTGACGGCTTTCAGAAAAGCGAATTCCTCTATCCGTGCGAGGGGCTGTTCGGTTGTCGCTATGACGCGGTCTTCGGAGTCCCTGTACACGAAAACCTCGACGATGTCGCCGTCTTTGCATCCCTCGGGCACATATCTTATGGGCATGAGTATCTCGCCCAGCTCGCCGCCGTCGAGATAGACGCCGAAATCCACATGCTTCACCACTTTCAATTTATTGAAATTTCCTATTTCCACCATATTTTCCCCTTTCGCGTTAAACGATAATCACGGAATTTATTATATCATATTCCCCGCGGAAATTTCCTGCGAGAATACGAATGGGGGCTATCCGGAGCTGAAAGTCCGCCGTGGCAGGCAGGTGTCTAAGGGCAGCATCTTTATATTAAAAATGAGCTTTCCGGGGAATCGGGCGATGTCTATATTGGGAAATTTGGAAAAAACAGCGCGTATATGATATAATCGCGGGAATATGCTTTAGGTAGTGTTAGGGAGAGCTATACTGTCCCGCTATGGAGGAAATATTATGAAACTTTACGATTTATCGCAGCCCATCAGTCATCTGACTCCGGCCTGGCCGACTTACGAACCCCTGCAGATAAAATTCTTCAAGAGGCTCGCGCCCAACGGCGCCAACGGCCAGCTGCTGACGCATTCCAATCATGTCGGCACGCATCTGGACGGCCCGCTGCATTTCTGTACTCACGGCAAGGACATAGCTTCTCTGCCTTTGAACGGCTTTCTTTACGGCCCCGGCGTCATCGTGGATCTTTCGGATATAGCCGAGGATTACGGGATCTACACCTCAAAAGATATTGAGGACAGGGTTGAAGTGAAGGAAGGCGATATCGTCATCATCAACACGGGCTATCACAAATACGCCTGGGACCAGCCGGAAGCCGACGAGGTGAGGTATATGGTCAGGCATCCCGGGCCGATGATGGAGTTCGCCGAGTGGTGCGAGAAAAAGAAACTGCACTGGCTGGGCGTTGACTGCGGTTCTGCGGATCATCCCATGAACACGAAGATAAAAGACTGGATGCCCAAGGAAGCGGCAAAGTGCGACACCTACCTGAAAAAGAAACACGGCAAACATCTGGACAAGATGTTCCCCGAGGACCATTATCAGCTCATGCATGTGAGGCTTTTTCCGCAGGACATCATCCACGCCGAGAATTTGGGCGGCGAGATCGACCAACTGCTAAACAGGCGAACGATAATAGGCTGTTTCCCGTGGAAATTCCAGGGCGGTGAATCGTGCATCTGCCGGATCGTCGCGTTTGAGAACGAATAAATATTTACGACACAGGACGGAATCATGAAAAAAAGAGACATTATTGAGGTGACGGATCTTAGCGAAACCGAGGTGCGGGAACTTTTCGCGCTCGCTTTCAGGATAAAGAAAAATCAGAGCGCCTATGCCGGCGCGCTGAAGGGGAAAATACTGGCCATGATATTCCAGAAGCCCTCCACGAGGACGAGGGTGTCTTTTGAGGCGGGGATGTATCAGCTCGGAGGGGAGGCGATAAACCTTTCGGGCGCAGAGCTTCAGCTCTCGCGGGGCGAGACGATAGGCGACACGGCCAAAACCCTTTCCGGCTATGTGGACGCGATAATGATACGCTCGACGAGCGATTCGGATGTGCAGGGCCTCGCGGAACACGGCTCTGTTCCTGCCATAAACGGCCTTTCAAAATCCTTCCATCCCTGTCAGGCGCTGGCCGATATTTTCACGGTCTGTGAGAAAAAGGGGCTGGATGAAAAAAGCGTTATTGATTTTGACTTCAGCAAAGTCAAACTGGTATTCGTGGGGGATTCCAACAATGTGAGCCGGTCACTTCTCAACCTTTCGGGAATAATCAAATACAGATTCGGAATTATCTGTCCTGAGAAATTCATGTTTGACGAGTCTGAATTTGAAGCTGTCAAAAAAGTGAATCCGGGTATTTATTCGTCCAGTGAGATAGACCCCGGATACATGAAAGACGCCGAATTTATTTACACCGATGTGTGGGCCAGTATGGGCGACGAGGGCGAAGAGGCGGAGAGAAAAAAACTTTTCGGCAGGTATCAGGTTAACAGGGAACTGCTGGACAAGGCTTCGGCAAATGTTTCCGTCATGCATTGCCTTCCGGCGCGCAGGGGACAGGAACTCACCGACGAGGTGATGGACTCCTCCAACTCTATAGTGTTCGCGCAGGCGCACAACAGGATGCATCTACAGAAGGCTATACTGCATTTTCTTCTGAGGGGCCTTAAATGAAGTCCAGCTTAGGATCGAATATACATCAACAGCTCCGGGCGATGAAGCATGTCGACATACTTGTCGGCATACCGTCTTTCAACAATGAGAAGAGCATACTCGGAGTTCTCAAAACCGTAGATAAGGGACTGTCAAAATATTTCCCGAAGTCAAAGTCCGTTATAATGGTCTCAGACGGCAATTCCACCGACCGCACGCTGGACATAGCTTTTGATAAATTCAAGAGCGCCTCATCCGAAAAGGTGTGCACGACATACAGGGGACTCGCTGGAAAGGGGATGGCTTTAAGGGCGATCATGGAAGCCGCGCGTATCCTCAAAGCAAAGGTGCTGATGCTCTTTGACGCCGATCTGAAAAGCATAAACCCCGAATGGCTGAGGGATCTCGGCACTCCGCTGCTGGCGGGAGAATTCGATTTCATCACGCCTTACTATGTCAGGGATTACAGGGACGGCACGATAACAAACCTGATAACATATCCTTTGACGAGAGCCCTTTACGGCCAGCGCCTGCGGCAGCCCATAGGCGGAGATTTCGGTATGAGAGCTCCTCTTGTGAGGTATTTTCTGGACTGGGCTTACTGGGACAACAACGTGTCAAGATTCGGCATAGATATATGGATGACGACGATAGCGGCCAATGAGTCTTTCCGCACGGGACAGTGCTTTCTCGGCGTCAAGGATCATGACAGCCG
>VMTH01000052.1 GCA_013791745.1 Candidatus Omnitrophota bacterium | reverse complement strand
GAGCGAAATGAAAAAAGTTGATGACTACATCAAAGACAAAATTAAAAAAGATCCAGGCTTGGCATTGCGCTGTGAACTTACCAAACAAAAGGTGAAGGTTGTTCAAAAAATTATTGAATATCGCAATAAACACAAACTGTCCCAGGCTCAACTTGCGAAAAAACTGAATGTAACACAGCAGTATATTTCTAAGATTGAGGAAGGTAATTTTTCCAATCTTACGGCTGTTGAAAATCTGCTTTATCGCATTGGATATAAATTGCAATTAGAAGTGGTAAAGATACAGAAAAAAAAGGAAGCCGCGCACACATCATTTTTCGCGCAAGTCGCTTAATATTGCGCGGCGTTTCGGCCCCAGTAACGAATTGTTTTACGACAGCGCCTATTCCCACAGCGCCTTAGGGCGCGCTGTTGTTCTTAATGCCGGCTATATGCTACAATAATTACTTATGAAATATGGAAAAAATACAGTCAGTATGAGGCGCTTTTTTTCGCCGCTCTTTGCAGCGGCGGCTTTGTGCGTTTTCGCGGGTTATCTCACCGCTCTATCCGAAGATTTTGTAGAGCGCGTCGAGATATCGGGCAATGAAACGGTTAAAACCAAAAAGATCACCAAAGAGATAGCCGTCCGTGCCGGGGACATTTTTTCGGAGGAAGTGCTGCGGGGCGACATTAAACGCATATATGACATGAATAAATTCGAGGACGTGTCGGTGGAGATCAGCACCGGCGCCGCGGGCACGGTGATAAGGTTCGAGGTGAAAGAGAAACCCCGGCTCAAAAAATTCAAATTCGTGGGCCACAAGGAAGTGTCCTCGGGGATGATGCTTGAAAAGATCACGCTTTCCGGCGGCGATTATTTTTCGGTCAGCGATGTGATGAACGAGATCCGCGCGATACAGAACCTTTACAGGGAAGAGGGGTTTTCAAAAGTATCGGTGAGCCATTTCATAGACAAACCCGACAAAAACGGCAAATCCATCGTGACATTTTACATAGAAGAGGGCCAGAAAATACTCATCAGCGGTATCAACCTGCCGGGCGTGCAGTCCTTTAAGGTGAAAAAAATAAAATCCCTGATGGAATTAAAGAAGAAAAAGATATTCAACGCCGAGAAGCTGGAGGCTGACACCGCCAAAATAGTAGGATTCTATAAAGACCGCGGTTACGCCCGTTTTGAGATATCAAAACCTTATATCAGTTATTCCGACGCCGGCGATTCCGTGACTCTGACTCTTTTTGTTTATGAGGGGGGCAGATATGATCTTGGTGATGTGGGATTTGAAGGCGCTGTCGTCAAAGACAGCTCAGAATTCACGCCCATCCTGCAGCAGGCTAAATTCAGGAAGGGGAAAGTGTATTCCCGCAAAAATGAGGAGAGTTTCATTTCCTCCGTGAACGGTTTGTACGCGGATGACGGTTATCTGAAACTTTTGATCATCCCCGAATACAGCTATGAAGGCGGCGATGTTAATATTCTTTATAGGGTCCACGAGGGCGAGCAGATCAGCATCAACAACATTTATATAGAAGGCGCGCGCCGCACAAAGGAGTTTGTCATCAAAAGGGAGATACATGTCAAAGAAGGCGATCCTTTTAAATTAACCGTGGTGCGGGAGTCTCAGCGGCGTATCTTTAATCTCGGCTTTTTCTCGGATGTGCAGATCATCCCCACGGACACCCACATAAGGGATAAGATGGATCTGACCTTTCAGGTGCAGGAGCAGCAGACGGGGATGCTCTCCGTCGGCGCGGGATATTCCTCCGTGGACCGGCTCGTGGGCACGATGCAGATATCGGAAACCAATTTCAGGGGTATGGGGCAGAAGCTCTCTCTCATGTGGGAGTTCGGCGCCCGCCGGAAAAATTATAATCTTTCTTTCACGGAGCCCTATTTCTTCGGCAGGGATCTTTCTTTCAACGCCGCGATTTATGACATAGACAGGGTGCAGGAATATGTGAGTTCCTCGACGGTAAAAGACAAATATCACGAACACAAAAGAGGCGGCAGCATAGGTTTCGGCAAACGCTTTATGAAGGTGTACAACGCGAATGTGACATACGCTTATGAGGCTATGCGGCTTTACGGAACGGATGATGTTTATATGCTCGAGCAGAGAGCGCTGGCCGACCGCAGGGGCATCACATCCAGCGTACGGACTTCTATCACGCGCGACACAAGGGATTATTTCTGGGATCCCACGACGGGAGCCATTTATAAACTTTCCGAGCAAATGGCTCTGGGTATTTTCGGCGGGCAGAATTTCTTTCACAGGGAACGCCTTCAGATATCGTATTTTTTCCCGATTGTATGGAGGCTGGTTTTTGTGACAAATTTTGAGGCGGGCGTTGTCACGGGGTACGGGGCAACCCCCGATGTGCCGGTTTACGAGCGTTTTTACACCGGCGGCGGCGAATCCATAAGAGGTTATGATTACAGGGGGCAGATAGGCCCGGCCGGTGGCGGAAGGTACATGAATGTCAATAATCTGGAACTCAAGTTTCCGCTCGTCAGGGAGAACAATCAGACTGTCCTGCAATGGGCGTTTTTCTTTGATTTCGGCGGTACATGGGATAAAAGAGAAGATGTGAACTGGTCCTTCGGCCAGACGGAAAATCATTTTAAAAGAGGGTGGGGGATGGGAATAAGATTCAAGATCCCCGCTTTCCCCGTGCGGCTGGACTGGGCAAAAGGCCTCGATCATGTGAAAGGCGAATCCCAGACGCAGTGGTATTTTACAATAGGGGATATCTTTTGGTAAAATCCGGAAAAAAGGGGGCAATCGCTTTGACCGCGCTGAAATTCATCTGTTTGTGCTTTTTGTGCTCAGGGCTCGTCCGCGCGGAGATGATCTCCACGCAGAAGGTGGCTTTCGTTGACATAGAGGGCATTTATTCGCGCTTCCGCATGAAGGAACTGGCGGAAAAAGAAATGGACATCCGCAGGGAAAAATATCTTTCGGACATTACCGCCATGGACGCTAAAATACGCCAGCTTGAGACCAGCATGGCCCTTGAGGAGGAGACGCCGGTGAGCGTTTCCATCTCCACGGCGCCGGATGTGGAGATATCCACCGCAACAGTGAAAACCGACACGCGAGGCGAAGAGATAAAAGCTCTCAGGGAACAAAAGGAACTCCTCTCGGTGGAGGCCAGGGAAAGTTTGAAGAATATCAAAAGCGAATACATGTCGCAGATAATGGGCAGGATCTATGACGCGGTCGCCGAGGCCGCCGAGGAGGGCGGATACGATCTGGTCATTGATAAAAACAACGCCGTTTACGGCATCCCTGCCACGGATCTGACAGAAACAGTTTTAGAAAAATTGAAATGAATGGCGCGCCGTTATGAAATTATCCGAAATAGCCCTCCGCATAGGCGGAGAAATAAAAGGCGGCTCTGAAAGCGCTTCGTCCGCAGGGGCGCTCGGGCAGTTGCGGGATGTTGAAATAAATAACATCTCGGATATAGAAAGCGCCGGGCCCGGAGATATCACTTTTATCTCCAACCCCAAATACGCCGGGGCCCTGAAAAAAACGCGGGCATCCGCCGTTATAGCCGGGGAGGGGATGAAAAGCTCCATCCCCGCGGTTGTCTGTAAAAATCCCTATCTCGGATTCGCGAAAACGGTAGCTCTTTTGAGAGAGCCGCCGCCGCGCCCGCCGGAAGGCATAAGCCCTCTCGCGGACGTTTCCGGCTCCGGTGTTGACGCCACCGCCAGCATCGCCGCTTTTGTTTTCGCGGGGAAGGGTTCCGGGATCGGCGCGGGCACGGCGGTGATGCCTCATGTTTTTATAGGAGAGGGCGCGCAGATCGGGAAAAACTGTTTCATTTATCCGAATGTCACCATCCGCGAGAAAGTGATAATCGGCGACAATGTTATCATCCATTCGGGCAGCGTCATAGGTTCCGACGGTTACGGTTATGTGCAGGATGAAGGCGGGCACAAAAAAATACCCCAGGCCGGAAATGTCGTCATAGAAAACGATGTTGAGATAGGCGCGAATGTGTGCGTGGACCGCGCGGCTCTCTCATCCACAGTCATCGGCGAGGGCACAAAAATAGATAATCTCGTGCACATAGCCCACAATGTGCGCATAGGCAGGCACTGCCTCATACTCGGCCAGACGGGAATAGCCGGCAGCACCGTTATAGGCGATTACACGACGCTGGCTTCCCAGAGTGGGGTTTCCGGCCATCTTAAAATAGGGAATCGCGTCACCGTCGCCGCCCGCGGCGGGGTGATAAAAGATCTGGCCGACGGGGTTCTTGTTTCGGGTTTTCCGGCCAGGGATCACCGCGAGATGCTGAAGGTGTACGCGGCGACCATGCGTCTTCCCGAGATGCTGGAAATGTTCCGTAAAATGAAGGGGCCGCAGATCCGCCGCGGAGGAAAAGCAAATGGCTAAACAGAGGACGATAGCGAAAGAAGTTTCTTTGAAGGGCATAGGACTGCACACGGCTCATAAAACATCCGTGACTTTCAAGCCGGCCGCGGCGAACGCCGGCGTTTTTTTCATGAAGAACGGCGTCAAGATCACCCCCGACGCCTCAAAGGTATCCAACACCGTCAGAGGCACGACGATAGGCGAGGGTGAAAACGCGGTAAACACCGTTGAGCACCTTCTGGCGGCTTTTGTCGGCATGGGCATAGACAACATCTGTGTCGTGATCACCGCTGACGAGCCGCCCATAGGCGACGGCAGCGCCATGCCTTTCGTGAAGATGATAGAGGAGGCGGGGATAGTGGAACAGGATGCCGAAAAAAGATATTACACG
>VMTH01000051.1 GCA_013791745.1 Candidatus Omnitrophota bacterium | reverse complement strand
CCCGTAATTGTTGCGCTTGAAAATACAAGCGCGCTAAGTAAAATCGGATATTTTCTCAAGTAGTTTATCAAGTTTAACGGCCTCCGTCTTTCCGTCAGCGCGGCTCTGTATCTCGCATTCGCCGGTCTTCATTCCCCGCGGCCCCAGCACAATCCTGACGGGAATGCCTATGAGGTCGGCGTCCTTGAACTTTATTCCGGCCGACACATCCCTGTCGTCAAACAGCACCTCGTATTTTTCCGCCAGCGCCTTATATATCTCTTCCGCCTTTTCCATGGCGGGCCCGGTTGACGAGGCCGCTATTATCTCTATCTGATAGGGAGCCATCCCCCTGGGCCATATAATGCCCTTGTCATCGTGATTCTGCGATATCAGCGCCGCCACTATCCTGGAGACGCCTATTCCGTAACAGCCCATCACTATAGGAAGGCCTTTGCCCGCCTTATCCGTGAAGGACGCCTTGAGCTTTTCGGAATATTTCGTTCCGAGATAGAAGGTGTGCCCTATCTCTATGCCCCGGGCGACAAACAGCGGCTTTTCGCATTCGGGACAGGGATCGCCGGCCTTCACCGTTCTTATGTTCATGAACTCGGCTTCAAAGTCCCGCGGGCAGTTGATATTTTTGATATGAGCGTCTTTTTTGTTGGCTCCGCTAACCATGTTACAACCGTATTTAATAGTATTATCCGCGTAGGCCTTTATCTTCAGTCCCACGGGCCCGGAAAAGCCCAGAGGCCCTCCCGTTATCTCCTCTATCTCTTTCTCATCGGCGAGCCTCGCGTCGTCGCCTATTATTGACCGGAGCTTGGCGGGATCGGCGCTGTGGTCGCCCCGCACCAGCACGCAGGCGAAACCCTCAGCCGTCCTGTAAATGAGCGTTTTAATAAACTTCTCTGCCGGCAGTTTGAGAAAGGCCGACACCTCTTCAACCGTCCTCACTCCGGGCGTTGAGACTTCCTCGAGCGGCAGTGGCTCTTCCCTTGTGGTGAGTCCCTCGACTTCGCTCGGGATGCTGAGCCTGTTGAAGCACGAAGTCGAACCGATGGCGGAACTTATGTTTGAATACGCCAGCTCCTGATTCGCACCCCAGCCGCAGCCGCAATATACGAGCTCTTCCTCTCCCTCATCTGAAGGGGCCATGAACTCTTTCGACTTCGTGCCGCCTATCAGCCCCGTCTTGGCGATGACAGGCACCGCCTCGAGCGACAGCGCCGCGCATATCTTCTTATAGAGCGCGAACATCCTGTCATAAGACAAGCCCGCGCCCTGCTCGTCGGCGTCAAAGCTGTAAGCGTCCTTCATTATGAACTCTCTCGCCCTCATCACGCCGAATCTCGGCCTTATCTCGTCCCTGTATTTCGTCTGTATCTGATAAAATGTTTTGGGAAGGTCCTTGTATGATTTTATGTAATTTCCGGCGAGCTCCGTGATGGCTTCCTCGTGCGTGGGAGCGAGGCAGAATTCCCTGCCCTGCCTGTCTTTGAGGCGCATCAGCTCCGCGCCGTATTCGCCCCAGCGCCCCGTCTGCTCCCATAAACTTTTGGGAAGAAGCGCCGGCAGCAGCACTTCAAGACAGCCCTCGTCGTCGTGCAGGTCTCTTATGACCTTCTCCACCCTGTTGAGCGCTTTTTTCCCCAGCGGCAGCCACTCGTATATGCCCGAGGCGAGTTTTCGTATCATGCCCGAGCGCAGCATCAGGATGTGCGACGGCGTGACAGCGTCAGACGGCACTTCCTTCATTGTCGGTATAAGCGTTTTTGTATATCTCATAACATCACCTTTTGAAGGCAATTATACTTAAACAGACAGACTTTTACAAACTTTTATTATGAAAAATACTGGAAGCGCTCTAAAATCTGCGCCATTTTAAAAATTCCACCCATTATCTGTTCTTCTCATTTACTCAATAAACCGCTCGCCTTGATTGTTATAAACTCTTCTGTCAAAAATTGAGGCCTTTATTTATTTTTGATGTCGTAAGTCTCATATTAAAGGATAGCGCGATAACCACACCGCTCATGTCTAACGAGGCTTTTACATCATTATCATAATCAAAATACGGTACATGGGTTCCTGATGGACAACCGCAGGGAAAAGATTCTTTGGTTTGAAACTTCCCTATTTTTGCGTTATTGTGTCCAACTGTGAGGGTAGTAAAAAAATTTTCGGATAATAAATAGTCTAACCCGCCGCCTATGTGCAACGCGAAACAATCCCCCGCATAAGATGGGCCTGTGTGTGAAATCCCTGTTGTCATGCATGTATATACGAAATTATCTTCCGTCCATTTGACAGAAAGCCATATTAAACCGCTTTCAAAGAAAGGAAATAATTTTGTTTTACTATTTCTGTATCTTTCTCTGCTCCAACGCGGCTTTCCAAAATAATACCTGTACTTGAAAGATAAATATCTCGCTGATATTTCGCTAGCCCCGCTCCAGCCGGGAGTAACAGCCGGAGCGGACACTTTATCCAGGACTGACAAGCCAAGGATATAAGCACTACGCCCTCTCCCTATGCCCAAAGCTATTCCACGCTCATCTATATCGTTATCTAACTCGTCTTGGTGGAATCCGCTCGCCGCCCAGTCGATGTTACGCTTTTGAATATGTTCATTGAAGTCTTTAAACGAAGCTTTATAGTGGCTGCCGCTCACACTCAAAAACGATACTTGTTCCAAATCATCATCATAAAAAGATTCAGCCAGGATTTGTTTTGAAAGAAAAAAAGAAATAAGAACTAATTTTATCAGCAAAGAAAACGCGTGCGGTTTCTGGCATGTTTTGATGATAGCAAAAAAAGCCACTGATTTTTTTCCTACAATTGAACTGCCCTGCCGTCTATGAAAAGTTTGTTGATGATCCCATTGCCGTGCTTGTCGACAATAACTTCCACCGCGACTTTACTGCGGCCGGCCATACTCTTCTCTATTTCCCTGCCTTTGCCTTCGGGAACAAAATAACTTTCAATGCCGTATTTCACAATGCCCCTGCGCTGGATCTTCCCTTTTATGACGACATCCCCTCTCTCTATTTCGTTTTTGGCTTTCATCGCGACAGCCCGCCACGGCGCGCTTTCAGCTTCCCCGAATTCCCCGGCGGGTTCAAGTTTCACATACACCCTGTCGCCGCGCTTAAAATTTGATTCACCCGGAATGCCGCTCAAACTGCTGATCTTGTATCTCAAAATGACATAATCCCCCCGCAGGAAATCCCGCGGGTCAACAGGCACGGTTTCCAGCAGAACTTTTATTCCCGTCGCGAGGATGCGCTGTTTATATCCTATGAGCCCCAGCGCGAGAACCAGCCATAACCCCGCGATGCAAAAAGTGATGTTTTTCCTGCTCATTCAGCGCCCCATTTTTCAATCACCTTTTTTCTCCGCTTTTCAAGATACGCACCGCCGATCAGCATAAACAACCCTGCGATGATAAAAAACCAGGATTTCTCCGTCAGTTCCCAGAAAATATCAACATATCTTGTGATTATAAGGAGAACAAAAATGCCAATGCCCGAATTGAACACCCCCGAACTCCTGATAGCCATCCCGTAAAATATGCTGATAACCGCCAGCAAAAATATTATCGTGTTCATGATCACTGTGTTGGCCGACGCCAGCGCGGGAAAGAACAATATGAAAAGACTGCCCGAAAAAAGAGCGGCCAGGCAGATCAATTCCATCTTAAAAATTTTTGTCCTGACAGGGTGTTTATACAGGTTCCGGATCAGCAAAAGGTATGCCGCGACCACCAGCGCTAAACAGACGATAAAAAAGTACCCATGCTCAAAACCCGCGTTCTGTATCAGCATTTTCTTGAAAGATAAAAGATACGCGCATCCGGCGGCGGTCGCGAAACCGATGCTTTTGTACAGGTCCGCGAAATGTTTTTTGCTCTCACTATGCAGCATCCCTATCAGATACAGGATGACGCCGATAAATAACTGTATGACTAATGTCGTAATGCCGTCGTACTTATCATTGAACACCTTTGAATACGGGTATAACATGAGGTGGAACCACAGGATGGCGCTGAAGATATTGATGCACAGATTTTTTTTAAGCTTATCCCTGTATGTGAAGAAAAACAGCGCCGTGAGAGGAATGAGAAAATAGAGATTCGCCCGCTTTACCGCTGCCGCGTTGAAATAAACTATCTGCCAGGCGATGAATGACAGCGAGGCCGCGGAAAAATATTTTTCCTCTTTTTTGATCAGATAATAAACCAGCAGGCCGCCGCTGATGAATATTGCCAGCCACGAATACTGCCAATGATACTCAACAAAACAGCAGGAAAAACTTGCCGCTAAAAGGCCCAGTATATTGATGTTTACCCCCGCCCCCAGCTTAAACGCCATAGGCAGTATCAGACAAAAAACGAGAACAGGGTAATAATAATTCGCCGCGCTGTTGCTGGAGTTATAAAGGAAATTCCAGGCGATGAGCAGTACGGACGCGAGGAGAAAAACATATTTGTTGTTAAAAAAATACGCCACAGGCAAAACAGGCAGCGCCCATAAGAGCATGATCATCCAGTTATCCGACGAGGGTATGTTGTAGATCTGGCATATCAGTATGATACTGCTCCCCCAGAAAATAGAAGCCAGGAACAACAGGCTTTTTCCGAGCAGAGGATGCCCTTCTTTCTCGTAACTGAAATAATAGCCCGCGAAAAGCGCCGCTATTGTTATCAATAACAGATTTATCGTGCGTATATGGGCGGGGATTTTCCGCCAGTTGGACGCCACCAGGAATATGACGCCCACGCCTAAAAATATAGCGCCGATGATTAGAATGATCTTTACGGCGTCTGTCTTTTTCTTTTGCTGTCCGTTGTCCAGATGATAGAACTGCCGGATCATACCGCTTTGTTCGGTGTTT
>VMTH01000050.1 GCA_013791745.1 Candidatus Omnitrophota bacterium | reverse complement strand
CGCCGGCGACGGCACGACAACGGCTGTTGTTCTTGCGGAGGCCATATTTAAGGAAGGCCTGAGAAACATTACCGCCGGAGCAAATCCGCTGCATTTAAAAAAGGGTATGGACCATGCGGTGGCGGTTGCTGTGGAAGAAATAAAAAGACTGTCGCGGAAAGTGACAACCAAAGAAGAAATATCCCAGATAGCGTCCATTTCGGCTAACTCCAAGGAAATAGGAGACATGATTGCCGACGCTATTGACAAAGTGGGGAAAGACGGTGTTATTACAGTTGACGAGGGAAAAACATCATCCACCGAGCTTGAGACGGTGCAGGGAATGCAGTTTGACCGCGGCAACATATCGCCTTATTTCGTCACCGACGCTGAGAGGATGGAAACCGTTCTGGATGAACCTTATATCATCATAACGGACAAAAAAATTTCATCCATGCAGGAACTTCTTCCTGTCGTTGAACAGATAGCGAAGACGGGAAAGCCGTTTTTGATTGTTGCCGATGATGTGGAAGGCGAAGCTCTCGCGACGCTGGTGGTGAACAAACTTCGCGGCGTGCTCAAATGCGCTGCTGTGAAAGCCCCCGGCTTCGGCGACAGAAGAAAAGAAATGCTAGCCGATATCGCGGTGCTCACAAAAGGCACGGTTATATCCGAGGATGTGGGAATGAAGTTTGAGGAAACAAAACTTAACATGCTCGGCCAGGCCAAAAAGGTGACGATAGACAAAGAAAACACCACCATTATAGACGGCGCGGGAGATAAAAAAGATGTGTCCGCGAGGGTGGAGCAGATAAAGAAACAGATAGAGGAATCCGATTCCGATTATGACAAGGAAAAGCTTAACGAGAGGCTTGCCAAACTTTCAGGCGGAGTTGCCATTATAAAAGTCGGCGCGGCCACCGAGACCGAGATGAAAACCAAAAAATTCAAGGTTGAGGACGCTAAGCACGCCACGATTGCCGCTCAGGAAGAGGGAATTGTACCCGGAGGCGGAGTGACGCTTATAGCAGCCATAAAAAAAGTGAAAGCTATCAAGTGCACCGACACCGAGGAGCAGACGGGCGTGAACATCATCGCCAAAGCGCTTGAGGCGCCGATGAGAGAGATCGCGCGCAACGCCGGGGCCGAAGGCACGGTCATCGTGCAGGAAGTGATGAAGATGCCCGCGGGCCACGGTTATGATGCCGAGCGCGGAATATTTGTTGACATGATCAAAGCCGGAATTGTTGACCCCGCAAAAGTTGTCAGAGCTTCGCTTGAAAACGGAGCTTCCATCGCGTCTATTCTTCTGACTTCGGGATGCCTTATAACGGATATCCCCGAAGAGAAGAAAGACATGCCTATGGGCGGCGGCGGTTACGGCGGAGGAATGGGCGGAATGATGTAAGAAAAAGGGGTTAACCCCGAGCGCCTCAGGGCGCTAAGATCTGCGGGGACGCGTGAAAACGCGTCCCCGCTTTCATTTCAAAGAAATGTTTAGCCGAATCCAATAGGGACGGTTCCTAAACATGGGATTTTTTTATGTTGTGATATAAATCACCTTGCTTGTTTGCGGCTTAAGTTTTACAATTAAATGAGTAGAAAAGATATTAAATATTATTCCACTAAGGGGGTGGCGTTAATCGTGATCAGAAGGAGCCGCAGGAGAACCGCTGAAAAAAAAGAGGGCGTTCCTGCCGCTCAGCCCGCCGGCGTTTCAAAAAAAATCCCGGACAATTCGATAGAGACAGGAAAAGTAAATAAAAAACTGCTCATCATGGATATGACCATAGGCGAAGCCGCCGAGGGCATAATCCTGGCCGATCTCAAAGGCCGGATCACATACGCCAACAAATCTTTCCTTAAAATGTTCGGATGTGATTCCGCAGCTGACGCCCTGTGGCGTCCGCTGGCGTCCTTCTTTAAATCACAGAAACAGGCGCCGGTCCTGATAAAGAAAGTTTTATCGGGCGAGGGCTGGTCGGGAACGGTCAGAGCTGTCAGGCAGAACGGAGAAGTTTTTTACGCGCGCGTTTCTGTCATCCAGATAATAAATCCCGATAACACATCTTTGTGCATACAGTCATCATTTACGGACGTTACAGAAGGGCGCAGGACGGAACAGAGGCTGAGGGCGATGAACAGGGAACTACTGAAAGCCAACCGGAAGCTTGCCGCCATGGCCTACAGGGATTCTCACACAGGCCTTTACTCGCACCGTATATACGACGGTCTGATAGAGGCGGAATACCAGCGCTCAAAGAGGCACAAGAGGCCTCTATCCATTATGCTCATAGACGTGGATTTTTTTAAGAGCATAAACGATGTTTACGGTTATATCTTCGGCGATGCCGTTTTAAAACAGCTGGCTAATAAATTCATGGAAATGACGCGGAGCTCGGATGTGGTGATACGCTTCGGCGGCGAGGAATTCATAATAGTGCTGCCGGAAACTTCCAGGGAGAAGGCTCTGTGGCTCGGCCGGAGGATTTTTCAGGGCATAGACCGGGCCGCCTTCGGGCAAGGCGCTAAAAAAGTGCAGATCAAGGTCAGCGCGGGGCTCGTCTCTTATCCGGAAGACGACATAAAAAGCCCGTTTGATATGTTCGCTCTGGCGGAACAATGTATAAAAAAAGCGAAATCAGAGGGCGGCTCACGCATATGCTCCCCTCCCGCCGTAGGAGCGCGCCGCCGGAGCGCCGGGTCCCCGGCTAACATAACGGTTATCAAAAGCAAACTCGCGGATCTGGCGGCGCGGATGAACCAGTCGCTGGTGGAAACCATATTCGAGTTCGCCCGGGGCGCGGACGCGGAAAATTCCCATTTTATGGGTCACGGCGTTCATGCCTCTGTTCTCGCCGGGGATATTGCCGCGCGCATGGGATTTTCTGACGATGAGATAAAAAAATAGAGCAGGCGGCGCTTCTGTGCAACATAGGAAAACTGGGGCTGAACAAAAGCGTTTTGTATAAAAAGGGTGAGTGGAGCGAAGCCGATATGGAGATGTACAAAAAGCATATCGACTATGGCCTTGAGATACTCGCCATGGTGCCGCCGCTTGGCGCTCTGATGCCGCTTATAAAGTACCATCACGAACGCTGGGACGGCAAGGGCTATCCCGAAGCTTTGAAAGAAAATAAAATACCGCTCGGCGCCAGGATTATATCCGCGGCTGATGTCTATGCGGCGCTTGTCTCCGACAGGCCGTTCAGAAAAGCTTTCAGCGAGAGGAAGGCATTGAAAATTATGAGTGAGGAGAGCGGGAAAATTTTTGATCCGGCCGTGGTCGGCATCCTGCGGGAAGTTATAGCAGGTAAAGCGTCACCGCGTCCTAAAAAAACGCGCGGGGCAAAGGAGAGAAAATGAAAAAATCAAAACAAAGCCGGGGCGCGGCTGAAAGCGTTTCGTCCGCCGGGGCGGATGCGCCGTCAGGCGCGGCGGATCTTATAGCCATCGTGGAGGCGGCCCGGTTGCTTTCTCTGCAAGAGACGATGATACGCCGATGGCTGAGTACAGGTCTGGTGAAAACCTATAAAAATCCGAAAGCGGAGCTTCGCGTCAGCCGAAAAGAGATACTTGATTTCGCTTCCCAGCTCGGCTTAAACCCTCTGGCGGGGACAAGGGATGTGCCGCCGGATGTGCTGATCGTTGACGATGACGCCGAAATTATCAGATGGCTCAAGCTCTTCATGAAGAAGAATTACCCGCTGTTTAAAATTGATTGCGCGGTGAACGGTTTTGAGGCCGGCATCAAGCTCAGGGACGCCGCGCCGATGCTCGTGCTCCTGGATATGAGGATGCCGGGGATTGACGGAATAGAGGTCTGCAAAGCGATCAGGAAGCAGCCGAAACTGAAAAATATACATATTCTCGGAATAACGGTCTCTCACGTCAAAGCGGAATTGGGTGATTTCCGCCGGGCGGGCGCGGATGATATTATCTTCAAGCCGCTGCTTGCCGACGAACTGCGTGAGAGCATAAACAGGATCATGCTGGTACCGCATAAATGAAATCAGCCGCCGCTAAAAGAGAAGGATGCAAGAGGTCGGAAGCGAAATCAACAGGCAGGGAAAAAAAGTTGTTATTAGCGCTTGTCATAATTCCTGCGTTTTGTTCTTTTGCCCGCGCCGTGAGCGTGGAAGAGCGTCTCAGCGCCCTGGAGAAAGCGTTTAAGGAATCGTCCTCTCCTGTTGGTAATTTGAAATTCAGCGGCGAACTTGAATTTGAATATGTTGACACCGGGCGCGACGGCGTGACCCCTGAGAGCCATTTTCAGCTTGATAAGTTTAATTTGTGCCCGCGCGTTAAATTGAGTGAGAAGATAGAGCTTTACGGACAATTCACTTTTAAGGCGGACGACGCCTATTGCGGCGAAACTTACGCCGTGTTTTCAAAAATGCCTTTAAACACGAGTCTCAAAGTGGGTATGGACGACAGGTTCATTGACGGAAAACCTGGCAGAAAAACCGAGGCCGTTTCGCTGATCCAGGCCGCTTTTTATAATTCCGACAGCATGGGATTGTTCTGGTCGGGGAAACAAGAATCTCTGTACTGGCATTTCTCACTGACCAACGGGTATAAGCTTTCCGAAACCTCCCCATCCGAAGATAAAAGCCACAAATTCATTTGTGACGCGAAACAATACGGTGATTCAAACGAGAACAAGGAAACGGGTTTCGGCGCTGGAATGAAACATTCCCTCGCGGACAATCGCAGTCTGGATGTTTTCGGGTTCGCTTATATTTCCAAACTCAGCGGCGACGACAGGGTTCTTCTTCATGCGGTTCCGGGATACGGAAATACCGAAAACTCCGACGGTGTCGCGATGACAGGAGCGGCGGCGGAATACGAATCGGCTGATTTGGGGCTCGGCGCGGAATACATTGTTTCAAAATACGGCGCGCTTAAAAGGGACGGATACTTTTTACAGGCCTCTTATAAAATAAAATGTCCGTCCGGGAAATGTTTTGATTCAGTCACGCCTCTCGTCAGGTACGGCAAACTGAATGTGGATCTGCCGAACGATATTTTGAATTCCCTCACATGGGACAGAGAAAAAATAACGCTGGCGCTCATCGTTGAGATCGAAAAAAATGTTCTTCTCAAAAATGAGTATTACATAAACAGGGAATCTACCGGAGGCGCGGAAGTTGATAATGACGAACTGCTCGTCCAGCTGGAAATCAGATTTTGATATTAAAAGGGGGAGGTATGAGCAAACTTAAACTACTACTGGCGATCGTCCTCTTTGCAGGCGGAGCCCTGGGAATTGTCTGCCGGAAAAGGAATAAAGGGGGCAGGATGCTCAATGTCTATACATCAGTCCCCCTTGAAATCGCCGAGACTTTAGTGCGCCGATTTGAGAAAGACCACCCTAAGATTAAAATCGCCATGAGGCGTGCGGGCTCGCGTGAAATAGTGGAAGAGGTGTCAAAAGAGTTTGAATCCGGAGTCCCGCGTGCCGATGTCGTGTGGCTGGCTGATTTCGTCTCCGCCGAAGAGTTGAAAGAGAAGGGCTTTTTGCGCAAATATGTCTCGCCCCAGTCGGCCAGAATCCCCGCCATTTTTAAGGATAGCGGCGGTTATTACACGGGCAGCCGTCTGCTCAACATGGTTGTCGTCTATAACAGCGAACTGGTAAAAAAGCGGCCGATTGGATATAAAGACCTGCTGGATGAGGATTTTAAAGGGAAAATAGCCATAGCCGACCCCTCGCGTGCCGGGACTGTCAGGTATGCGGTAGGCGCGCTGCTCCTTGACAAAGATTTCGGGTGGCCTTATTTTGTGAAACTTTACAGAAATAAATGCCGGATCGTCCATGACAACACCGGCATGACGAAGATGATAGCCGAAGGCGAACTGCACATGGGAATAAGCATTGATTTCACCGTGAGAAAATTACTTAAAGACAACCCGTCTCTTCCCATTGACTACATTTACCCCGCCGACGGGGTGCTGTCCGTGCCGAGTCCCATAGCTGTAATAAGCGGCAGTCCCAATGCCGCGGCCGCCGAAAAATTCATTGACTGGGCGCTTTCCGCTAAAACCCAGGGTTTTATGTGTAAGGAAATGGGGATCGTGTCGCTCAGAAAAGACATTGCTGTCCCGGCCGGCATGCCGTCGCTGGCTGATCTCGAGATCATTCCTTCCAATCCGCAGCTGATATTGAAAACCGCTTCGCGATGTGATAGGATTTTCAATGATATTTTTTCAGGCAAGCCGCTGGATGAGATCAACACCGGGCTATTCCCGCCGGAGAATGGGACAAAAGGTGAAGGGGGGCTGAGATGAGGGGAATATTTTCTATCGCCGCCGCGGGCATTCTTTTTTGTTCGGGCTGCGCCCCTGAAAAAGAGATTCCCGTAAAAATAGACCTTTCCCTTGTTGAGGATGTTTCCGAAGGGGAAAAAGCGGATTCGTCACTCAAGTTCGGCCTGTCAAGCAATTTTTTGTATTCTGAAACGTATTCCCGCTATAAAGCCCTGATTTCTTATCTTTCAGGAAGGGCCGGCGAGAAGTTCGAATTTGTCCAGCGGCGTACCGGCGCTGAACTCATAGACCTTTTGGAAAATGGCGGGATAGCTCTGGCAAGAATAAGGGTCGGCGACTATCTTAAACTGGGGAAAGGCTCCAGCGTGCGGATACTGGCGGCTGAGGCCAGGGCAGGCAGCCCTCATTACAGGGCGCTTGTTATTGTTCCTTCGGACAGCCCCATCCGGGAATTCGGAGAACTCAGGGGGAAATCTTTTGCTTTTTCCGACAAGGATTCTCTGGAGGGGCATCACTGGCCAGCATATCTTATAAAGCTCGCCGGCTTTGACAAGAAGAATTTTTTTTCGCGCGTTTTATGGAGCGGAAATTACAACCATTCAATCCTCCTTGTCGCGGATGATGACGTGGACGGGGCCTGCGTTTCATCCCGCGCGCTGGAGGATTCCCCTCTGAAAAACAAAGTAAGGATCATAGGGGAATCCCCTCTTTTTTTCGCTCCGCCGATCATCCTGGCCGGCAAAAGCATGACGCCCCAGATGCACGATACCGTTAAGGCCTCTCTGCTTAATATGCATCGTGACGGTGACGGGCGAGCGGCGCTGCGTGAGCTTAAACTCAGCGGATTTGTTCCGGCCTCAGATGCGGATTATGCCTTCGCGCGGAAAATAGCGGAGGCCGTAAAATGAGATTGAATGCTTTTAATTTCAGGAAAATAAGCCTTCAGTCCAAGATTTTCGCGGCCATAACCTTGCTGGTGATCGTCGCCTGTATTTCTATAATCGCGGCGGTAAAGAATTTGCTGCCGCCGGCGCTGATTGAGGCGAGCAAAGGGATGGGCGTTCTGACGGCGCAGCGCCTTGCGGAGCGCTCCCTGGACGACATCTTAACAGACGACTATGGCGAAATCCATCGCCGGATAAATGAGGAAAAGGAACGGGATGAGAACTTTGAATATATTTTCATGATGGATGATTCTTTTGATGTGATAGCTCACAGCTTTTCCGGCGGTTTTCCCCTGGCGCTGAAAGACGCCCACGCCGTTGAAGCGCATCAGGACAGCGCCATACGGATTCTGGACACAGGGCTGGGGCGTATATATGATATTGCCGTGCCCGTAAAGCTGAACGGCGATACTCTGGGTTATGTGAGAGTGGGTTTATCCGATAAACATATCCATGAACTGAGCGACAGCACGATAGGCGCTATTCTGTGGATAGGCATTTCTACAGTGCTCCTGGCGTCTTATCTGAGTTTTCTTCTGGCCGGTGGAATAGTCCGGCCCGTTGAAACCATGCACCGCATCAGCGAAGACATAATGATGGGCGATTTTTCAGGGCAGATAAAAACGCCCCCCGTGCCCTGCGCTGAATTGAAAAACTGCGATAAGAAGGATTGTCCCGCCTACGCGGAGAATCATCTGCCCTGCTGGTGCGTGAGCGGAACGCTGTGCGAGCCTGTCATAGGGAAGGATTACTCTCAGAAAATAGAGTATTGCCGGACCTGCCCGGTCTACAAAAAATATTCGGGCGATGCCGTTCAGCAGCTGGCTGAAACATTCAATCTGCTGTCTCACGGGCTCAACGAAAAATTTAATGAGCTGCGGGAGAGCGCGGAAATGCACCGGCTTTTATTTGAAGTTTCCGGGGAAGCGATCATGACTCTTGAATCGCCGTCATGGAAGTTTACTTCCGGCAATCCGTCGGCCATAAAGTTATTCGGCGTGGAAGACGAGAAGATGTTCATCTCGTATGCCCCGTGGGAATATTCGCCGGAGTATCAGCCTGACGGGCAGCTGTCTATGGATAAAGCCAAGAAGATGATCAATAAGGCGCTGAAAGAAGGTTACAACTTTTTTGAGTGGACACATAAAAAACTGAACGGCCCCGATTTTTACGCCACCGTTTCGCTGACCAGGGCCATTGTGGGAGAGAGAATATTTTTACAGGCTGTGGTCAAAGATATCACCGAGAGGCGAAAGGCGCTTGACGCGCTTAAAGACAAAGAGAAAAAACTCCGCTACGCGCTTGAGGTAAAATCCAGATTTTCGGCTATGGTGTCCCACGAGATGAGGACGCCGCTGGCCGCTATAAAAGAGAGCCTGAACCTGATAAGCGCCGGCGTTGAGCTGACGGCCGAGCAGAAACAACTTATGCGCATAGCGGCCAGGAACGCAAACCGGCTGCACCGTCTGATAAGCGATGTCCTGGAATTCAGCCAGCTCGAAGCCGGACGTATAAAATTCAATTTCAGTAAAAACAGTTTATACAAAGCGCTGGAGGATGCGGAGGCCTCTTACAAGAGCGCGTATGCCGCGAAGGGCATTTATCTCAAAACGGATTTTTCCGGCGACCTTGGCGATTTTATTTACGACTATGATAAAATCATTGAAGTTGTTTTAAATCTGCTGGGGAACGCTTTGAAGTCGACGGCGGAAGGCGGCGTCGTCTTGAGCGCATCGGGGTTTTCCGAAGGCGGAAAACAAATGGCGAGGGTCTCCGTGAAGGATAGCGGCTGCGGTTTGAGGAAAAAAGATTTTGAAGTTATATTTGACCAGTATGTGAAGCAGCCCGGCGGCAGTTATAACAAACCCGGCGGTACCGGGCTGGGACTGAGCATCTCAAAAGAGATAGTGCTCGCGCACGGCGGCTGGATATGGGCGGAATCCGCGGGGCAGGGCAAAGGCACGGAAATCATCTTCACTCTGCCGAAATCGGGGCCCGTCGG
>VMTH01000049.1 GCA_013791745.1 Candidatus Omnitrophota bacterium | reverse complement strand
TCTTATTTTAACAGTATCAAAGAACTTCAGTACTTTTCTAACATCTAACGGGAAGACAAAAACAATGATATTAGCAGATACAGTGTTGTCCGCAGAAATTACTTTGATTAATTCATCATATAAGTCAATAAGCTTGATTCTATTCAATGCAGGTAACTTATCCAATAAATGGGATAAACTCCCCTTTATTTTTGCACTTTCAGATTCAATTTCTTCTTTCCAATTATAGTTTTTATTGTCCATAATCCCTCGCATCACTCCTTAATGTGGAATTATATTAAATTCTTCAATTAATTCGCAAATTTTATGTAATGCAATAAGGTCAGGCCCCTGCCTACCGGCAGGCAGGTTGACGTTTTAATTTCTCGGCGTTTGGCTCGGGAGATTATTTTGTGGGTTTAGCGGTTGTGAGGAAAGTGTCGGCGGAGAGGGCGGAACGCTGGCCATGGAAGATTGCGCGCACAGCAAGAGACGCTCCTGTTGCGGCGTCGCCCGAGGCGAAGACGCCTTTGGCGGAAGATCTGTAATCCTCTTTGGTTTTTATATTTCCCCTGTCGTCAAACTCCACGCCCAGAGCCTTGAGCAATGCGCTGTGCTCGGCGTGGACAAAGCCCATCGCCAGAACAACCATATCCGTTTTCAGAGAGAAGCCGCTGCCGGGGATCTCGACCATAGACATCTTACCGCGCGGGCCCTTCTCCCACCTCACCCGGACACATTCGGCGCTCCCGACTTTGCCGCCTGAGCCTTTGAAACTTTTTATCAGAACAGACCATTGCCTGTCGGCGCCTTCCTGCTGGGATGATGATTCCCTCAGTATCAGCGGCCATTCGGGCCATTCGGGATTCCAGATCTTATTCCATTCAGCGGGTTTCGGCATTATCTCATACTGATAAATATTTTTTGCTCCCTGACGGCGGGCTGTTCCTATACAATCTGAACCGGTGTCGCCGCCGCCCACGACGAGGACGGATCTGTTTTTCGCCGGGATGGCGGGATTTCCTTTCGCGCCTGATGCGACAAACCTGTTTGAAGCGCTCAGGTAATCCATCGCGAAAAATATTCCCTTGAGCTTTCTGCCCGGAACTTCCATGTCTCTGGGCTCTCCGGCGCCCGTGGTGATAATGAGGGCGTCAAAATTTTTCCTGAGTTTAGCGGCGTCAATGTCAACGCCCGCCTGAACGCCGGTCTCAAACTTTATGCCGGATTTCCTCATCATATCCAGACGGCGCTCTATGACCCATTTTTCAAGCTTGAAATCAGGTATGCCGTATCTTAAAATACCTCCGGCTTTTGCGTCTTTCTCATAAACGGTCACGCCGTGGCCTTTTTTTCTGAGCGTCAGAGCCGCGGCAAGGCCCGCCGGGCCCGAACCTATTATGGCTATATTCTTTCCCGTGCCGGGGACGGGTTTCAAAATTCCCGCCCAGCCCTTTTCAAAAGCGTATTCTATGACGGCAAGCTCTATTTCCCTTATAGCCACGGGGCTGTCGTTGATGGAGAGCGTGCAGGCGGCTTCGCAGGGAGCCGGACAGATGCGCCCCGTTATCTCAGGAAGGCAATTGCTGAGAGAAAGCCTTTCAAAAGCTTCTTTCCATCTGCCTTTATAAACTAGGTCGTTCCACTCGGGGATCAGATTGTAGACGGGGCATCCCAGGCTGTGACAGAACGGCACACCGCAATCAATGCATCGCGCGGCCTGCTGTTTTATTTCGGCAGGGGAAAGCCTTTTCTCCACCGCCTTATAATCCTTTACCCTTTCTTTGACGGCCCTGTAGGGCGTTTTTTTTCTCCCGTATTCCAGAAATCCCGTGGGCTTGCCCATTATCCGAACACCTCCTCGGTAATCGTTTCCACCTCGGACTCTTTCAACTGTTCTCTTTTGATCCTGTCCAGGGCTTTTTTATAATCTATGGGCATCACTTTGACAAACATGGGGAGTATCGCGTCCCAGTCGCGGATTATGCGCGCGGCATAGGCGCTGCGTGTGAGCCGCACATGTTTTTTTATCAGCTTATAAAGAAATTCTTCGTCACTCTTTTCCGTCACAGGCCCAAGATCAACCATCTCAAGATTGCATCTGGTGTCAAAAAGCTGGTTCTCATCCAGCACATAGGCGATACCGCCGCTCATGCCCGCCGCGAAATTAACGCCCGTCGGGCCGAGTATGACGACCCTTCCTCCCGTCATGTATTCACAGGCGTGATCCCCCGCGCCCTCAACAATGGCGGTGGCCCCGGAGTTCCTCACGGCAAAACGCTCGCCCGCCATTCCTCGTATGAAGGCTTCGCCACCCGTGGCTCCGAAAAGGCAGACATTTCCGGTGATGATGTTGTTTTGAGACCTGAATTTGGAGCCCCTGCTCGGATAGAGTATTATTCTCCCTCCCGAAAGGCCCTTGCCCATATAATCGTTTGAATCGCCTGCAAGCTCAAAGGTGACGCCCTTCGCAAGAAACGCGCCGAAACTCTGTCCGGCCACGCCCGTGAACTTGCATCTTATCGTGTCTTCGGGAAGGCCGTCCTCTCCATAGAGGCGCGCTATGCGTGAGCTCAGCATCGTTCCCGCGGCGCGGTTGCGGTTTCGTATTTTGTATTCCAGCGACACTTTCTTCTTTTGATCCAGAGCGGGAGCTGCTTTTTTTATTATGTCCATATCCAGCGATTGCGAGAAATCGTGTTTCTGAGAACCGGTGCAGCGATGCGCTTTTCCGTCGTATGCTTTCAAAAGTTTGCTGAAATCAAGGCCCTTCGCCTTCCAGTGCGAGAGCGCCTTGCGGCTCTGGAGCAGGTCGGAACGGCCTATCATCTCGTCAAAAGACCTGAAACCCAGTTCCGCCATTATCTCCCGCGCGTCCTGCGCGGCGAATCTCATAAAATTCATGATGTGTTCGGGTTTGCCGGAAAATCTCTTTCTCAATTCCTCATCCTGCGTGGCTATGCCAGCGGGACAGGTGTTCAGATGGCACTTCCTCACGAGGACGCATCCCATCGTCACGAGAGCGACAGTGCCGAAGCCGTATTCTTCAGCGCCCAGTAGGGCCGCCACGACAATGTCCCTGCCCGTTCTCATCTGGCCGTCAACCTGAACGCGGATACGCTCTCTCAATTTGTTCAGCACGAGCGTCTGCTGGGTTTCGGCCAGGCCTATTTCCCAGGGAATGCCCGCGTGTTTTATGGATGAGAGGGGGGATGCCCCCGTGCCTCCGTCGCCGCCGCTTATCAGCACCATGTCCGCCTTGCCTTTAGCCACGCCCGCCGCCACTGTACCGACGCCCGCCTCGCTGACGAGTTTCACGGAGATACGCGCGTCGGTGTTGGCGTTTTTCAGATCAAATATCAGCTGTGACAGGTCTTCTATGGAATATATGTCGTGATGCGGGGGCGGAGAGATGAGCATAACTCCGGGGGTGGAATAGCGTATGTCCGCTATGGCCCTGTTGACCTTGTGCCCCGGAAGCTGGCCGCCCTCGCCGGGCTTGGCGCCCTGAGCCATCTTTATCTGGAGTTCGCGGGCGTGAACAAGATAATTGATGCTCACACCGAAACGGCCTGACGCCACCTGCTTGACGGCGCTCATAAGCGAATCGCCCGAAGGAAGTTTTTTATACCGCTCTTTGTCCTCGCCGCCTTCGCCGGAATTGCTTGCCGCCCCCAGCCGGTTCATGGCTATGGCCATTGTCTCATGCGCCTCTTTGCTGATGCTCCCGAAACTCATAGCCGATGTCACGAATCTTTTTACGATGGATTCAACGGGCTCCACCTCATCAAGAGGAATGGATTTTCCTTTCTTAAAACTGAAGAGCCCTCTCAGCGTGCAGAGTTTATTGCTCTGCCCGTTTATCAGTTCCGAATATTTTTTATAAAGTCCGTAATCTCCCTCGCGCACGGCTTTCTGTAAAGCGGCTATGGCTTCCGGCGTCATCAGATGATTCTCCGAAAAACGCCTGTAAGAATAATGTCCTCCGGAGGGGAGCGCCGGGCTTTCTGACGGCGCGAAAGCGGCCCCGTGCCTTTTCAGGGTTTCGGCGGCTATCTCGTCTATGCCTATGCCTTCTATGCGCGAAGGAACACCTCCGAAATATTTGTCAACGAATTCCGAGTTGAGCCCCACCGCCTCAAACATCAGCGCGCCTTTATAACTGCGTATCGTGGACACGCCCATCTTTGACATTATCTTGAGCAGACCCTTTTTGACGGCCGTTATGTAATTGTCAATGGCGTCTTCCGCCTGAAGTTCAGCGGAGAGGAAGTTGTCTTTTTTAAGAGCCGCCAGTGTCTCAAAAGCGAGATAGGGGTTGACGGCGCTAGATCCGAAAGCGATGAGCGCGGCGAAATCCGTCACCTCTCTGGCCTCGCCCGTCTCCGCAACCAGCCCTATGAGATGCCTCTTCCCGTGAGAGACCAGATGGCGGTTGACCGATGAGACGGCAAGAAGGGCCGGTATGGGAGCGTGATCCCTATCCACACCCCTGTCGCTTATGATGACGAGAGAATACCCCTCATCCGTTTTTTTCTCCACCTCCCGGCACAGGAGATGAACCGCCCTCTTGAGTTCAGAGGGGCCTTTCGCGGGATCAAAAAGCATGGGCACCACAGCGGAATTAAAATCCTTGATATCCGCGCATTTCAGTTTTTCTATATCGCTGTTTGTCAGAACCGGATGTGCCAATTTGAGCTGACGGCAATGAAGAGGGCTCTCGCCGAGAAGATTCCGCTCGCGGCCTATGAAACTCATAAGAGACATAACGAGGTTTTCCCTGTACGGGTCTATGGGCGGGTTCGTCACCTGCGCGAAGAGCTGTTTGAAATATTTGTAAAGGAGCTGGGGTCTTTCGGAGAGAACGGCGGGCGCCTCATCGTTGCCCATAGAACCCACCGGCTCCTGGGCGTTTTCCGCCATGGGCGTGATTATCATATTCAGTTCTTCAAAATCATAGCCGAAGATCTTCTGCCTGCGGGCGAGGGATTCTCGCTCCACTTTCACCGCGCCTGAAGGCTGGAACAGGCCTTTTAATTCAATGCGGTTCTTTTCAAGCCATCTCCTGTAGAGTTTTCGTCTTGAAACGGAGGATTTGATCTCATTATCTTTTTTTACCCTTCCCTCGGCCGTGTCCACGAGTATCATCTTCCCGGGTCCGAGCCGCCCTTTTTCAATGACATCTTCCGGCGCTATGTCCAGAACACCAGCTTCCGAGGCGGCCACCATCTTTCCGCCCTTGCTTATCAGATAGCGCAAAGGCCTAAGGCCGTTTCTGTCCAGCGCAGCTCCTATTTTGACACCATCGGTAAAAACTATGGCCGCGGGGCCGTCCCAGGGTTCCATAAAAGCCGAATGATATTCATAGAAAGATCGCTTGTCCTCGCTGATATGGTATTTTCTGCCGAAGGCCTCCGGCACCATCATCATCATCGCGTGTTCAACGGGCCTGCCCGCCGAAACAAGCAGTTCCAGCGTGTTGTCAAATATCGCCGAGTCGCTGGCGCCTTCCGTCACCACGGGGAATAATTTATTTATCTCATCTCCGAAAAGAGGAGATGCCAGCGTCGCCTCCCTCGCGCGCATATAATTCATATTGCCTTTGATGGTGTTGATCTCGCCGTTGTGCGCCATTCCCCTGAAGGGCTGAGCCATAGCCCAGGACGGAAAAGTGTTGGTGCTGTACCTCTGATGGACCAGAGCGAAGGCGCTGCTGAATTTTTTATTTTTCAGGTCGGGATAAAAAGCCTCAAACTGGGGGGCCGCGAACATGCCCTTGTAAACGATTGTGCGGCAGGAAAAACTGCTTATGTAAAAATCCACCGCTTTCAGTTTCAGGGCTTCTTTCCCTATCCGCCGTCGCGTGACATAGAGCCTGCGTTCCAGATCATCGCCGGCGAGCCCTTTGAAAGTGACAAAGAACTGTTTCATAAATGGCATGGAATCGCGCGCGATTTTTCCCAGGCAATCCGGCTTTACCGGCACATCCCGCCGGAAAACAATAAGGCCTCCCTCATTGATGATTATATCCTCTATCGCCTTCTCAAGCGCCTTACGCACGGCGGGCTTTCGCGGCATGAAAAAGAAACCCGCGCCGTAAGAACCTTTACCGGGAAGAGAAACACCGGCGTTATCCGCCAATTCCGAAAAATACTGATGAGGTATCTGTAAAAGCATTCCGGCTCCGTCGCCTGTTTTCATATCACCGCCGAGCGCGCCCCTGTGGACAAGGTTTTTTAAAACCGTGATACCGTCTTTGACGGTCTGATGAGAAACCCTTCCCCTGATATCGGCGACAAAACCCACGCCGCAGCTGTCATGCTCAAAACTTTTATCGTAAAGCCCCGAAATGGTGTCGGGGGTTGCCCCGCCTTCGCGGCGGACATTCTGCTCCGCCACGCCGGATGAAACATTTCGTGACTTATTGAGATTTTTCATCTTTAGCGGCTCCGGGAAAAGCTCAGTTCCCCGGCGGGGCGACTGCGGATTATTTCAGCAAACACCCTGCTCGATCATTGCGTTGGCCACTTTCAGAAAACCGGCGATGTTGGCGCCTTTGACATAATCCACATAGCCGTCTTCACTGCCGTATTTCACACACTGCCTGTGTATGGATTTCATTATATCTTTCAGCTTCCCGTCCACCTCTTCTCTTGTCCAGTTAAACCTTAAACTGTTCTGCGTCATCTCGAGGCCGGAGGTCGCCACGCCGCCGGCATTTGCCGCTTTTCCGGGGCCGTAAAGTATTCTATTTTTTCTCAAAAGCGCCACGGCCTCCGGCGTGAGGGGCATATTGGCGCCCGCGGCTACGCAAAAACAGCCGTTTTTGATCAGGGCTTTTGTGTTTTCGCCGCCGAGCTCGTTCTGCGTGGCGCAGGGAAGAGCTATATCCACTTTTATATTCTTTCCCTTTATCGCTTCCCAGACATTTTTCCCTATCACGCAAACAGAGGGATATTTATCGCTGTATTCTTTTATCCTGCCCCTCTTCACATTTTTGATATGCATAACATGCTCGAGTTTTCCACTGTCCAGGCCTTTCTCGTCGATGACCGTTGAATGGGAATCGCAAAGCGTTATCACCTTTCCGCCGAGCTGGATGACTTTCTCAGCCGCGTACTGCGCGACATTGCCCGCGCCGCTTATGGCCACGGTCTTATCTTTCAAGTCTTTGCCGACAAGCTCCAGCATGTCCTGTACAAAATAAACAAGGCCGTATCCGGTGGCTTCCGGCCGTATAAGGCTTCCGCCCCAGGTCGCGCCTTTGCCCGTGAGCACGCCCGTGAATTCGTTCTTTATTTTTTTGTATTTGCCGAACATATAACCGATTTCTCTGGCTCCGACGCCGATGTCTCCGGCGGGCACATCCGTGTTCGGGCCGATGTGCCTGTACAGCTCTCCCATAAAAGCGTGGCAGAAACGCATCACCTCGTTATCAGACTTGCCCTTGGGATCAAAATCGGAGCCCCCTTTGGCGCCGCCCATTGGCAGGGTCGTGAGGCTGTTTTTAAAAATCTGTTCAAAAGCAAGGAATTTGAGCAAACCGAGCTTCACGCTGGGATGAAAACGCAGTCCCCCCTTGAAAGGGCCTATGGCGCTGTTGAACTGCACCCTGTAACCGCGGTTCACGCGCACATCTCCGGCGTCGTCCTGCCAGGCCACTTTGAATATTATCACTCTCTCGGGTTCCACCAGGAGATCCAGCACCCGCGCTTTTTTGAATTTATCGGAGCTTTCATAGATATCCCACACCGACTCCACTATCTCTCTGACGCACTGGATGAACTCCGGCTGATCCGCGTTTTTTTCTTCCACAGCTTTGATAAATTTTTCTTTTTCGCTCATCTGGCTCTCCTATAAATAATTTGATTTTCTTTTCACCACCCTATCAAGATTGTTTTTCAAAGAAGTTCTTTTCTTAGTTCTTCGGCGCTCTTAGGGCTGAGGTCGGCGGCGGCTATGTCAAAAACCGTGCGCGCGCCGCGCTCTCCCCTTTTGTTGAGACGCCCAGCCGCGCGGGCGTAAGCGACAAGAACGCTGGATGTAAATTCGGGATTGCTGTCGAGTTTCAGCGAAAATTCTATGAGATGTCCGCACCGGGCAGCGGTCTCACCGCTCCTGAGGACAAAACCGCCGTGAGGCATCTGCGAATGCTTAGCTTCCATTTCCTCACGGCTGATGAAAGTCACATCCGTGTCATAATCGGCGAAATAGTTGGGCATGCTCTTGATGGCCTTTTCTATGGCGTCCTTATCGGCTCCGTCGGAGGCGACCACATAGCAGTCACGCCTGTGTTTTTCTCTGGTTGAAAGCGAGGGTTTCTCGCCGGCTCGCACCCTTTCGGCGGCGCTTGCTAAGGGTATGGTGTACTGCCTCGCGTCAAGAACGCCTTCTATCCTTCTGACGGCGTCTGAATGGCCCTGGCTCACGCCACGGCCCCAGAATGTGTAAGTCTCACCGTCCGGCAAAACGGATTCCGCCAGAACCCGCTGCAGCGAAAAAAGGCCCGGATCCCAGCCGGTTGATATGACGGCTATCTTCCCCGAAGCTTTCGCTGTCCCGTCCATGACGGAAAAATATCCCGGTATCTTCGCGTGGGTGTCAAAACTGTCAACCGTGTTGAACATCTTCGCGAAAAGCGGGCCCTGCTGATCAAGGTCCGTCGCAGAACCGCCGCAGAGAACGGCCACATCTATGTCATTTTTGTGTTTTTCGGCATCATCAACGGCTATGGCCGGCACGCCGGAGACTGTTTTGATACCTGCTCTGCGCGTGAAAACCGCTTTGAGTTCCAAATCGGGATTATTGCCGCAGGCCTTTTCAACGCCGCGGCCCACATTCCCGTAACCGACGATGGCTATTTTTATCTTATCGCTCATCTCACACCCCTCCCGCCACGGCGGACTTTCAGCTTATTTTTCTATAAAGGCCTTGAGCTTTGCCAGGCCCTCTTCCATTTCGGGGATGTTTATGCCCGAATAGGCGAATCTCACATATCTGTTTTTCTCGCCGGGAAGTTCGCTGCCGAAATGAAGCCTCGTGCAGAAGGAGACGCCCGTTTTCTCAAGAGCCGTCACGCGGAACTCGTCATATGTCCTGAAGCCGAGATTGTTCATGGCCTCGGTGACATTCGGGAAAAGATAAAAAGTCGTCTCCGGCTTAAAGCACCTGAAACCCTTTATGGAATTCAATATCTCATAACCCTTGTCCCTTCTTTTTCTCAGCTCTTCCACTATGGCCTTGACGGGAGACTGATCGCCTGTCAAACCGGCCAGCGCCCCGTACTGCACAAAATGATTCGAGCAGGACTCATCGTTTGTGTTCAGCTTTCCTAATATGGCAGCGATCTCCTTGGGGGCTATGGCCGCGCCCAGGCGCCAGCCCGTCATCGCAAATTTTTTTGAAAAAGTGTAAAGCAGCACACATCTTTCTTTCATTCCCGGGAGCGAGGCGAGGGATTTTGATTTTCCGGAATACCTCATATCAAAATAAGCCTCGTCGCAGAGAACAAAAAGATTGTGCTTTATCGCGAGGGCCGCTATTTTCTTCAGCTCGTCAACGCTGGCTTCCGCTGCCATGGGGTTCTGGAAGTCATTGAAGATGAGAAGTTTTGTTTTGTCCGTTATCTTTTTTTCAATAGAATCAAGATCCAGCAGGAAGCCGTCGGCGCCCTCCTTGTAGGAATAAGGCACGGCGACGCCGCCGTTGAACTGTATCTGCGATTCGTATATGGGATAGCCGGGATTCGGATAGAGCACCTCGTCGCCGGGATTCATGAGCGCCAGGATGAATTTACCTATGACGGGTTTTCCGCCGGGTTGGATGATGACATTTTCCATGGTGTAATCCATGCCGTGCGATTTGTTTATATCTTCCGCCAGGGCTTCACGGAGCGCCGGCACACCCGCGTTTGGGCAGTATCCCGTTTTACCGTCTTTTATTGCTTTCAGCGACGCGTCCACCACATTTTGAGGCGTGGCTATGTTGAGGTCGCCCAGATGAAAGGGGTAAACCTTGTTCCCTTTCGCCGCGAAGACGGCGGCCTCGGCTCCCACAGCGAAAGCTGTCTCCGTACCCAAATTCTTGATCCTGTCAGCTAATTTCATTTTCTCCCCCTATCATTATTTATTTTACGAAAAAAGATTTTATCAAATATCCGTCAAAAGGCAAACCTCACCCGCTGGGTTAGGTAATTATATGATTTGACATGACTCAGCCAATTTTATTTCTCTCACTCTTCAGAAATTATCGGATTTGTCTTAATAAGGGAACAATAATCTTCAAGTGTTCCGCCATTCAGACAGCACTCGATAATTCTCCGGCCTTCAGGCATCAGGTCGGCTTCAAGAAATCCGGATAATTGTTCATAAAAAAACTGTCTTAGGATTTCCGCGCCTTTGTCATATCCTTCTTCTCCGACTTCAGGCTGTTTCTCGACTTGAAGAAACCAGTCGCCTATGGTTTGACCTTCAACCATTAGTGTTTTCATCGCATAGCCCAGCAATGAACAGCGCGCGGGAGTAACCTGGCGGATTGTGAAGTTGGCTCCGCCACGTCTTGCAAGATATTCCCTCGCAATCCACTGAGGCATAAATCCGACGTCCCATACGCCTATATTCTGGTTCGGGCAGATTATGTAACGCGTATGCGTATTCTCTATGAATTGCTGAAGCAGCAGGTTGGCCTGATCAACCCGCCTGCCTGCGGCGAATGGCCAGTATGAACCCACGCCTTCGGAAGTCATACCTTCCGACTGCACTATACTGGGATTGTCATGGCCTCGAGGCGCAACTAATCTCCATAACCATGCAAGCGCCGGCGGCAGCACATGGAACAGACCGATAATGCCGTAGCTCGGTTTTTCTTTTGTACATGGCGGCGTGCGGACCCCAAAACTGCGAACTCCCACAGATACGGCGCCATTGATTATGTTAGGAACGATTCTGCGGGGAATAACGACGCGCGGATTGGGACACGGCACGCCCGGCGCATCTTCAATATGTTCCCATATCAGTGCAGTGCTGCCCGGCGCAGCGTCAATATTTAAAAACAGCAGAGGAACCGGAGGATTCATGGTAACGCTTTCAAGATGAGGGTCGAGCCCATAGTGATTGATATGATTCACCCGCACAAACCAGGCATCTTCCGCATCCATCAGGTACAGCTTGCCGTCATCTTTCTGCAGTTCCCGGTGGCACAAAGCCATGTCATCAACGACAGGATGAAGCTCGCAGGTTCTGGGAAGAATAACATACCTCTTTGACCCGTTACTCAGATTACTGCCAAGAAGCAGCCTGCCGTCATATTCACGATGAACATGTTCCAGCATCTCGCTCTTTCCGCCGCCGCTGGCTCCCTCGTGCATTATTGTTAACTTGTTGTCATACGGAGTGACAACCTGTACCGCTGAACAGTGAGCGGTTATCCAATTCTCCTGTTCCCCGAGATTTATAAGCATTCCGTAAACGCCTTTTTTTGCGCTCGGGCCGGGGTAGAGGTTGTAACTGAACATCTCATACATATTTTCTAAGCGGTTGTGCACAACAACCTGTTTACCGTTAAAATGAGTATGCCTGAACGGGGGAGCGACATATATCACCGCTTTCGGAGAGAAATTTTCCGGCAAGTTCTCAGGATCGAGTATCCCCTGCAGCAGCGCCAGTCCGAATGCGAAAAATCCGGCATTCGCGGGAGCTACCACAATACTGTCTATTCCAATATCCGGAGCTCCGGCAACAAAGGGATAGACCGCAAGTTCCTGTCCCGCAAGCCAGGCAAAAGTTTCTTTTCTGAGTTCATCAAAACTTGCGCCGAACCGATCTTTATAGCGCTGTTTATTTGTGGGCTGGTCGTCGGCAATCACCATGCATTCCGGATCCCGGCGGCGCATGTATGGTTCAATATAATTCGCCGCGATACCGTTGCGCACCCGGCACACTCTTGCCTCAACGATTTTGCCTTTTCCCGGCACTTCGTAAGCGACCTCTTGCCAGCCGTTTACGGCATCCCGGCAGGCTAAATCAGCCAGTTCGGCCGCGCTCCCTGCTACAACATAACCGGGGCAGGCGGATAATATCTCCGACACCTCCGGCGGCAATTTCAGTTTTGATAAATCGTTCATATTCAAAAATCTTTCGTTCCTTCCTAATTCCCCGCTTCTTTTATCTATCATATCAGCTTATACCCATATTCGGAATGGGGAATTTGATTTCTTTAACGGTTCCCTTTTTCTCAAATCCGCATTAGACGCGGTAATGGCGGATTTACCCTATCCGCCGGGATGGCTCAATCCTGCAATAATACGATTTCTATGGCTTTTGAAGGACAGCCCGTCACGCACAATTCGCAGTTTTTGCAGCGCTTCGCGTCAATATCAATTTTTTTCTCATCTTTATTGAAACTTATGACATTAGGCTCGGGGCAGGAAAGAATACACGCCTTGCACCCGTTACATTTTTCTTTATCCACTTTTGCGGCAAAATACATACACACCTCCCTGCTTCATAAAGTATATTTTTTCACTTTCTCAACGGCTTTTTTCACCACGGCCATATTTCTTTCTATAAGCTGTTCGGTTTTGGCAAATTTGGTTTTCATAGCGTCGTCAAGCGCCGCCGTGGTCGCCGAGGCTATAAATTTCTTTTTTCCGAACCTCTCTTTGAGCGATTCTTCCAGGTTTTCCATTGATACTATTTTGGTGACGCCCAGGAGCGCTCCCATCATAGCCATGTTTACGGAAAGCTCCGTCTTGGCAACGCTTAGAGCGATGGAAGTGGCGGGCACATAAAAAATATTCGCCTTCAGATTTTTTAAATTTTCCTTATCTTCATCGGTGAAATCAAGCGCGGATTCGGCGTTGATTATCACTATGCCGTCACTCTTCAGTCCGTCGTAAAAAGGCATTGTATAGCTTTTCCCCAGGGTAATCACATGGGGATGAAATATCACGGTTATATCAGGATAGACAATCTCACCCCTCTCATAAATACTGTTTTCCGAAATACGGACATAACTCTCCGCCGGAGCAAGGCGCTTTTCCGCTCCGAAAAAAGGGTTAACAGTGCTGAATTTGCCATCCAGCACAGCGGCTCCTCCTATGATGTGAGCGGCGGTTATCACTCCCTGTCCGCCCAGGCCGGACATTCGTATTGATACGCTTTTATGTTTCAGCCCGTTAGAAGTTTTTGCATTAGTAACTTTTTTCTGGTTCATTTTTCTTCCCCCTCAAATTTTTTAATCAGCTCTTCCGCCGCGGGACTTATATACTCTTTCATCTGATAAGCTCCGCTTTTTTCCATATCCCTCGTTCTTTTCAGCGATTCCGACGGTTTGAATTTATAATTTGTCGGACAGGGGCAGTATATTTGAATATAGGTCGGACCCAGTTCTCTGGCGAGAAGTATCGCTCTTCTTACCATTTTTTCAAGCCGTTTCGGGCGCGCGGGAGTCACCGAGGCCGAATAAACGCAGCCGGCGTCTCTGGCAATCTCCGTCATCGGAAGTTTGTCGTATTTTTTTCCCGTAGGCGCCATGTTAAGAATCGCACCCTTCTGCGACATTCCGCTCTCCTGACCTCCGGTGTTGGCGTAAGATTCGTTATCAAACATTATTGTCGTGAATTTTTCTCCGCGGAACCACGAATGCATCACCATACCGAGGCCTATGTCGCCGATTGCCCCGTCTCCGCCCATAGCCACCACATCCTTTGTCTTATCGGGAAACCTTATTTCCAAAGCCCGCTTCAGGCCGGTGGCAACGGCGTTCTGGTTTCCGAATATTGAATGGATATTGTGCACGGCAACCTGCGCGAACGACAGGCTGCTGCAGCCGGTGGTTCCCACAATTACGGTATTTTCGGGCGACGGCAGCGACGCTAAAATCAACCGCTGGGAAAGAGCCAGGCCGCATCCCGCGCAAAGAGGATGCTCTTCTATCAGCTCCTTAAAAGTCCCTAAGTCCTTAACGCCTAATTTTTTACCGAACGGGCCGTCGTTCACCAGATCACGGTAATCCTTCGGCATCACTTTTTCAAAACCCGGTGAGATTTTATAAATTGCGTTACTCATTTTGAGCGCCTCCTTATTTCATCTAAAATCAGCTCCGGCGGCATTGTCATTCCCCCGAACACCCGCGGCGCGCCGATCACTTTGGAATTATCTTCAACAACGGATTTTATTTCCCTCGCCAGCCACCCGGTTATATTGAATTCGGGAACAATGACGGCTTTTTTGCCCTTTGCGAGAGCCTTTATTTCGTCTTTCGGAAAAGGCCTCAGCGATTTAAGTTTCACCAGGCCGACTTTTATTCCCTCTTCTTCCGCCCGGATTATGGCGGCCCTTGACTGGGAAACCGCGGTGCCGGAGGCCATAATGAGAATTTCCGCGTCCTCATTTTCCGTCTCGATCAAACCGCCGAGATATTTGTTTATATGTTTCCTTGCCCTTTCCGCGGCGGCGCGGACCTCCTGCTGCCACGAAGCATGACAGGCGTAACTTACATAATTGCTCTTCATCACAAAGGGATCCCGCATCTGCCTCACGGGCGGGGTTTCCATATCCATAACCGGCACCGGCGCTTTGTACGGGTCATACGGCGGAAGCTTCATGTCCTCCGGCGCTATCTCAACAAGCTCCCTCGTATGGGTGACAAAAAACCCGTCGGCAAAAACGGCTATCGGCAGATGAACATCGGGCTCTTCGGCGATAATAAAAGCTTTAAGGATCATATCGTAAAGATCCTGCGCCGTTTCGGCATGCAGTATGACCATCCCCGTATCCAGCAGCAAACCTATCTCAATCGTATCCGGCTGGATAGTCAGGGGAGAATTCAATCCCCTACAGAAAAAGGCGCATACGACAGGCAGCCTCGTCCCCGCCCAGGTCGGAAACATCTCAAAAGCCCTCAGCGCCCCCTGACCGCCGGTTGCGGTAAAAACTCTTGCCCCGCCCATAGAGGCGCCGGCCACCGCCGACATTACCCCTAATTCGTTTTCCCCGCGATAATAGTCTTTAAGATACCCCTGCGCGTAGATATCGCCCACAAGATGCATGCTCTCCGACTGGGGCGTTATCGGATATGATATCGCCATATCCACATTTGCCCGTTTGATAGCCTCTTTCACCGCTTCGCTTCCCGTAATGAACCTCTGCTCTCTTTCAGCTTTAAAGAAGAGGTGTTCCGGTTCCACAATTTTCTGATGAATTTTTTTATCGGCCATCACTTGCCTCCCTTTTTATTTTTTATTACAGCAGTTAAATTGCGCACTTCTTCGGCGTGAACATCTCTGAGTGAAATCATCGCGTCCTCGTGTCCGTAGTTTCCGCACAGCGCAATGGTGTAGCAGTCCGTCCCGCCTCTTATAATTTGCAGTGCAAGATTCGCGTAGTGGCAGTGCACCCCCACAAAAACACAGACGTCAATTTTGTTGTGCCGTATTGTAAGGTTAGGATGGTTCGGATTTATCTCTTCCGCCGGATTGATCATCGGATACTTAGGGCGGTAATCGGGCATGGGAATTATTTTTGCCCCCGCGGTATCAGCGAGCTCTATTACCGCTTTTGCCTTTTCAACCGCCTTTTCATTCCAGGCCCAGAGAATGAGCGGCCCCGGAAAAAAATAAGGATTTACAGCGCCCAGCAGTTTCTCCGCTATTTTTTCCATCGCCGCTTTTTCGCTTACAATTTTTCCCTCAATCAGAGCTTCGCCTCTGTTGGGAAGAACCACTCCCATAGACGCCGCCGACGGCGGCAGATAGCCCTCCGGCCCGGCAAGAACTCTGTAATTAGTTTCTCTCATAATACCTCCTCTGTTTTACTCCGGTCAAAAAAAATCTTTATTACACTTCCTTAAAATACTGAGTATTTTTCAAACTGCCGCAGGGAACAGACGCGACATTTCTGCCCATGAATTGACGGGGTTAAAATATTTTCCATTTTTTTACGCCTTGCCGACGCGTTTCCTTTCAGCCGATAGAATAATATCTCTCAACTCCTCAATATCACGCGCCGTTAACCAATTCCTGCCGAAGTTTTTATCCTGGGCAATATAGGCGATGTCCGCCAGGGCGCGGAGGTAAAAATTGCGTTCATCCGGAGGGCCTGCCAGAACAAATATGGTGTGAACGGCTCCGGATACATCCGAAAAGACGACTCCTTCTTTACAGCGGACCAAAAGAATATCAAACTCTTTTATCCCCCCGGCAATAATATGCGGTATGGCCAGCCCCGGCAAAATCACTGTGCTGGATTGTTTTTCTCTTTCCATAAAGAGGCTGAAGAGGTTTTTTTTAGATCCCCCTACGCGCCCGGAGAGAGCATCAGACACCATTTCAAACATCTCCTTTTGTGACACAGAATGGTCTATATCCAGAATTTCACACTTTTTTATCAGGCGGTCGAACCTGTCATCAACACTTCCCTCCTGCTCGATGACAATCTCCCTTAATTCATTTCGCCGCGGAATATCCTCAAATTCCTTAGCCGTAATGCTCTCAACAATATGCATGCGGGAGACAGCTTTTGTTGATCGCTTTCTTATGAGCTTTTCAATCTCAACAGCAAAAAAACCCGACGGTGTGACTAAAAGGATGACTAACCACCACTGCGCTGGAAACGGCACTGTTCTAAACGGGCTGATTCCGAATAAAGGCAGTGAATAGACCAATATGACCTGCAGCCCTAAAGTCGCGGCAGCGCCTATGAGCACCCATTTATTTGAGAATGGACTGAAGGTAAATGCCGACCTGTTTACGGACCTTGCAGTAAACAGATAACAGACTTCTACAAAGATCAGTGTGGTGAATGCGGCTGTCCCCGCCTGCGCCAGGTAGTTCGCCGAACCCGAATCGCGCAGCGCTGAATAAACGAGACCGAATACGGTAAATACCGCGCTGGCCTCTACAATAGACACCAGCCCGACCCTCCGGAGAAAAAATGCGTTAGCCAATGGTTCATTGATGTCGCGCGGCGGCCTGTCAAGTATTCCCTTCTCCTTGACCTCCGCGGTTAAAGGTATGGCGCAGGCTATGGCTATAATTAAATTTACCCACAGGATTTGTATCGGCTCTAAGGGAAGGCGCTCGGCAAAAATAGGTATAACCGGCGAGAGTAATACCGCCCCCATCATTGCCGTGATCTGTCCGCCGTTTGTGGGAAGTAAATACAGGATAACCTTCCAGATATTATTAAAAACATGCCTGCCTTCCTCTACTGCCGCCACTATGCTGGCGAAGTTATCATCGGTCAGGACCATATCAGCAGCCTCTTTACTTACCTCTGTCCCGGTTATACCCATAGCTATCCCTATGTCGGCTCTCTTCAGCGCCGGCGCATCGTTTACCCCATCTCCGGTAACAGCAACGATCTCGCCCCTCTTATGTAGCTGCTCCACTATCCTGAACTTGTGCTCCGGCGCGACTCTTGCATACACCGATACTTTACCCACCACTTCACATAATTCCCTGTTATCCATTCTCTGGACATCTTCCCCTGTCAATGCCCCGTCCGCGCCGCCGCCTATTCCTAACTGCCCGGCGACAGCTTTTGCAGTCTGCAAATGATCACCGGTTATCATCACCACCCTTATCCCGGCCGCCTTGCATTTCCTGACCGCCGCTATAGCATCCTCTCTGGGCGGGTCTATCATACCCTGCAGTCCGAGGAAAATCAGCCCGTCCAATTCCTCAACGGAGAAAGATGTCTTATTCTCATTCACAACCTTATATGCCATACCAAGCACGCGCAAAGCGTCTTGAGCGAACTCATCAGATTTGCCTAATATTTTTTCAGTCCTTAAAGTCTCTATATTTCCGTCTATTAACTGATTTCGGCAGAGCTTTAAAACTTTCTCCGGTGAGCCCTTTACATAGATAATGTTTTCCTTTTTACCCTTGTGCAAAGTAGCCATATATTGCTGATCCGATTCAAAAGGTATTTCATCTAATCTAAGAAATTTTTCGGTAACCCCGGCTTTGGCTGCCGAGACGAGCAAAGCTCCTTCAGTAGGGTCTCCTTTAATACCGTATAACCCCTGCCCGTCATCCGTCAGAACAGCGTCATTGCACAGATATCCCGCACGCAGGGTTTCAACCAGATCCTTGTCCGCCGGATGCGAATCAAGCTTCTTATCAGCCGAAATAAACTCTCCCTTAGGCTCATAACCGACCCCGCTCACCCTGAAGTCCTTTCTCCCGCAGTATATCCTGATTACGGTCATCTCGTTCCTGGTGAGGGTGCCCGTTTTATCCGAGCATATAACCGTAGTGCACCCTAAAGTTTCTGCGGCCGGCAATCTCCGTATAAGCGCGTGGCGGCGCGCCATAGCCATAGTGCCAAAGGCAAAAGTGGCAATCACCGCCGCGGGCAGCCCCTCCGGTATTCCGGCGACGATCAGCCCTATTGTAGCCAGAAACATATACTCGGCTTTATAGCCGAATAATAGTCCGATAATAAAATTAATCGCGCCAAACAAGGGGATGACAATGATTAAAAACCTGGTAAAGCTGGCTATCTTCTTCATTATCGGCGGCGTAATTCTTTCAGTTTCCTGCATCATCCCGGCGATTTTACCGATTTCGGTCTGCTTTCCGGTTCCTATTACAACTCCTTCTCCGCGGCCTCGTGTAACGAAGGTGCCGCTGAAAGCTATACAGTGCTGCTTATGCGGGCCTAAATCCTGTCCCTGGACAGGGTTCGCGCTTTTAGTCACCGGCAGCGATTCTCCGGTAAGCATTGCCTCATCGGCGCTTAGATTTTTTGCCGAGAAAAGACGCAAATCCGCGGGCACTCTTGCGCCGCTTTCAAGCAGTACCACATCTCCGGGAACCAGCTCTCGGGCCGGAATAATTTTCTTCTCGCCGTCTCGCACCGCCATACATTCCGGCACGAGCATCTTTTTCAGGGCTTCTAAAGAAGCTTCCGCCTTTCCCTCCTGAATGAAACCTATTACCACCGTGCCCAGAACCACTCCTATGATAACCCCCATATCCATAAATTTACCTAAGAAAAAACAGACAACGGCGGCAAATATCAATATATAAAGCAAAGGATTATGAAACTGCAACAGGAATCGGATGAAAGGACTCCGCTTCTTTACATCAAGTTCATTATATCCGTATTTTCCCAGCCTTATTTTTGCCTCACCGGAGGTAAGCCCGCCGCTGACAGTTTCCAGCGCTTCAAAAACCTGTTCAACCGGCAGCTGATACCAATTTTTCCCGTTCAACAATCCGAACACCTCCTTTCCGCAAAAAACCGTCGTGCCTCGCCCACCGTATACAAGGAACCGGTGATACAAACTATATCATTTTTTTTCGCTTCGCATAAGGCGTATTGCAGCGCCTCTTCAACTTCGCTTATAACGCTGACATTCCGGTTATACTTAACCGCGATCTTATATAAGTCATCAGGCAGGACAGCCCGTGAAGTTTTCGACGAGGTAACAATCACTTTAAAAGCTAAAGGAACGAGTTCTCTGACAATTTTTCCTACCTCCTTATCTTTGAGAATTCCGAGAACTAATATGAGACGCTTATTATTCCCGAGAAATTCCAGAAGAGCTTTTCTGAGCTGTTTTGCCGCCGGCAGATTATGAGCGCCGTCCAAAATCACAAGAGGAGAACGATTAACTATCTCCAGCCTGCCGGGCCACCGTGTCTTTGACAGGCCTTTCCTTATGCTCTCGTCGCTGATCAACTCAGAAGGGCGGGGACAAGCACGCCACGGCGCATTTACAACCCCGCCCTTGCGCGTTTTTCCGCGGGGACAAGCACGTTCCGGCGCCCTGAGAAGCTCTATCGCGGCGACAGCGCAGCAGGCGTTTGTCAACTGATATTTTCCCAGAAGCGGTATTGTCAAATTTTTAAATTCAGAGAAAACCCCGTTTTCCCCGTTGTTTCCGGCGGGATAAATATTAAAAGACTGCCTTTTCAAATCAGATTTCAGAAATTCGTAATTTATATCTGTATTTATATGAAACAACCGTGTATTGCGTTGTCTGCAAACTTTCTTAATTACCTGAAGCGCCTTTCCGCTGGACGCGGTAATTACCGGCGCTCCTTTTTTGATAATCCCCGCATGTTCCGCGGCAATGGAACTGATATTAGCGCCTAAAATATCCATATGGTCATAGTCGCTGTTGGTTATTACCGAAATTAACGGCTTTACTACATTTGTGGCGTCCCATCTTCCTCCCATTCCTGTTTCCACGACGGCAAAATCCACTTTCTCCCGCGCGAAATGACTGAAGGCTGCCGCTGTTACGATTTCAAAGTAAGTGAGATATTCAAGTGAAGTGGAGCCGGGTTTTTTTATCCCTCTGACGCGCCTTGCGGCCAGTGTTTTACATTCAGTTAAAATCCGGGCGGCAGATGTTGATGGTATCCGCTTTCCGTTTATGCTTATTCTCTCCCTGAAATCAGTTAAATGCGGAGAAATATACAAACCTGTCTTGTATCCGGACTCCTTCAAAATGGAACTGATAAATGCCGCGGTGGAACCTTTACCGTTTGTCCCCGCAATATGGATAACCCGAAGTCGCCGATGGGGATTCCCTAAAAGATAAAGAAGTTTTTTTATTCTCGAAAGACCCGGCTTAATGCCAAGTCTTTCTAAATCATCTAAATAAACTAATGTTTCTCTGTAGGTCATAATACCGGCTGTTTTTCCTGCCGCTCCGTCGTCATGCAGGCGTTTTTATTTTCTATATTCGCTATCAGAAAAAGAAATGTCCCCCAGAGTCCTCCTATGCCGGCAAATAACACATCGCGGATATCCCCCACTCTCCATGGGAGAAAAATCTGAAATACTTCGTCAACTCCGCCGATTGCGACACAAAAAAGAACAGCAATTAAAATTCTTAAAACGGGCTTCGCGGGCCTGATTATATTACCAGATATAAGCCATCCTAACAAACCGTACTTAATAAGATGCAGTCTCTCTTCTATAATTCCCATCTGTGAGGCATAATAGAACCCCGCCGCAAGAACCGCTATGAACAGAAGCAGTCTTCCCCACGTCGGCCGGGATTTATAAAGGCGCAGAAAAACCGCAATCCCGCCCGCGGCAAAAAGGACACCGAGCATTATCGTTATGCCGGGCCATCCCGCATTTTTTATAAGAAAATTTAAAACCTGCCTCATAAATGAAGCTGAAATTATAATAAACAGCGCCCATATTACCGTAGCTTTTGATATGTTGATTTTTATTTCCACACTTTCTCCCCGTCAGATTGAATCACTATTGTTCCCTGTTGATCGGTTGATAAAACCGTAACACCCATTTCCTCCAGTTTATTTCTCGTTTCATTTTCCCGCGGGATATCTCTCCATTTACTCTGCCCTACGGAAATCACCGCAATTTCCGGCGAAACCGCTTTGAAAAATTTTTCAGTGCCGCTTTTCCCGTGATGCGGAACGATTAAAACATTGCTTCTCAGCTCTTCCTTGAACTCCTGTGCTAATCTGTCGCAGACGGGCCCGCCTATATCGGCGGGAAACAAAAAACTTACCTTTTTGTATGTCAATTTAATAACCAGAGAATCGTTATTCGGATTTCCCGCCAGTTTATCAGGATGAAGAATTTGCAGTTTCACCCCCTTGAATTTGTTTATTATACCGCCACGCCGAAGTCTGCTGAATTTGACATTCTCCCTTTTAACCGCCTTAAAGAAATCAGAATAATTTTCACTCCCCTCTATATCCTCATTGGCTAATACGCTCTCAATCTTAAACTTCTCCATAACCGTAAAAATCCCGTCCATGTGATCCGGATGAGGATGAGTAATTACAACCATATCTAATTTCCGCACTCCCCTGTCTTTCAGATACTCCGCCACATTTGCCCCGCCTGCGCGGCCCCCTCCGTCAATCAGCATATTCTCCCCGCCGGGAAACTCAATAAAAACACTATCTCCATAGCCCACATCAATGAAGTGGACAGATAAATCAGCGGATGAACGGCCGATCGCCGCGCCGCCGCAGCTGAAGTCCTCAAAAAGCTCAGCAAGCGACAGAAACAAAATCAGAAAAAGAAATATTTTTACGCCGAGCTTCATGCAGGCTGTCCGCATAACGGGTAACAATAATTCATCCCACAATCTTTCTCTGTCAGGGGCTTTCTTAATCCGCGGACAGGCGGCAAAAAGACAGCCGTCTTTTCTTTTGAATACCTCATCCGTTAATAACGGATAGCGTTCGCCGCCGATGTTTTATATTTTCTTGCCGCTATTTTAATTCCAAGCGCCAGGAAACCCGCGACCGCGCACATCACGGCGGCAATACTGAACATTGTGCCGTAACTGCCTGTTGTGTCATATACCTTCCCGTATAAAAGCGGTCCCGCAAATCCTCCTATGCCGTAACTTGAAAAAAGCAGGCCGTAATTAACTCCGAGATGTTTTGTCCCGAACAGTTCCGAAGTTATCAGCGGATAAAGAATCATCCATGTTCCGAAACAAAGCCCGAAAAGCCCCCCTAAAATATAGAGAAGAACAACACTTTCTCCGACGACAGTAAAACCGGCCATCACCGCCGCCATCACAAAACACGCGCCCGATAAAGCTCGTGTGCGGCCTATTTTATCCGAGAGCGCGCCTATTGATATTCTCCCCGCTCCGTTAAAAATAGCAATAATGCTTAATATAAAAGCCGCCGTCATTTTATCTATTCCCACCTCTGTCGCGTAAGAGACAATATGTCCCATAAGACCCAGCCCGACTGTCAGCGCAAGAAGCCACGCCGTCCACGCCATCCAGAAAACAGGCGTTTTTAACGCTTCTATCGGGGTCATCTCCGCCAATGGCTGCCTTATTGTCTTTCCGGGCGCGGTTATCGCCCTGCCCTCAGGAGGAAGAACAAGAAACTGTGATACTATAAGGCCGGCAATTATAAAAAAAATACCAAGTGAAATAAACGAGGTCTGCCAACTGTAAACGCTTATGATTTTTCTTACCAGAGGCGAAAGCACGAATGCGCCGGCGCCGAAACCGAAGACAACTATTCCTCCCATAAGGCCTTTTTTATGAGGGAACCATTTGACCACGGTCGCCATAGGCGTGACATAGGCAAAACCTGTTCCGATACCGCCGATGACGCCGTAAACCAGGCAGAGGTAAAAAAGCGATGTCGCGAATCCGCTTAAAAGATACCCTATACCAAAAAGAAATGCTCCTATCGTGCATATCTTCCGCGGCCCGTGAATATCCTGCAGCCGCCCCCCGATAATCATCGCCACCGTATAAGATAACAGAAATACAGAAAAAGGCAGTGAGGCCTGCGCTTTTGTCCAGCCGAATTCGCTTATCAGCGGAGTAACATATACTCCCCACACATAAGCCACTCCCATCATCAGCATCATTGACGTTCCCGCCGCCACAATCAAATTCGGATGATCTTTTTTCATCTTACCTCCTTAACTCAGCGTTCTGCCGAACGGGTGAATATAGGCGGTTTTATGCGCCGCCGGAATATCTCTGTTCAGCTTTCTTTCAATCATTTCTAATATCTCGCTCTTTCGGACAGAAGAACGACATGTTTTAATTCTTCCTCATTTTTTGCGGCCGCCCACTTCTCCTCAAAATCAGGATTCTGCGTAACCTGCGCAATAGCGGCCAGCTCTTTTAAATGCAGACTGCGCTTGTCGGCAGAACCCACAATAACAAATATAACATGGCACAGTTTATCACCCGGAAAGATGATACCTGACCCCGCTCTTACCAGCATAACTTTAGAAATATTTTCACCTTCAACAACAATATGAGGAATAGCAATACCTTTTTTAACAACAGTGCTTGACAATTTTTCCCGTTCCAAAAGTTTTTGAAACACATCTTCCTGTTTCAGGTCAAGTTCTTTCCCCAGAAGAGAGGCAATCTTTTTAAAAAATTTCTC
>VMTH01000048.1 GCA_013791745.1 Candidatus Omnitrophota bacterium | reverse complement strand
TCTCTATCAGTTCATGAAACCGGTCTTTTATCAGTTCATCCCGTTGAATAACAATATCCTTTAATTCGGTAAGAAGATTGTCCGACGCAAATTCTTTATCTCTGACAATCAGTCTTTCCAAAACATAAATCAACGCCGAATCCCGGCTGGCACGTTTTTTCCCGTATATCCTATACCAGAAAAATCCCAGTAAAAGGAAACAGAAGGTTAAAAAAACTATAAAAGTTCCCATTTCAATCAAAAGGAAAATACTGCCCAGTATACCGAATATCGGCATATACGGATAAAAAGGAGTTTTGAATTTAGGCCTGTAACTCAATATTTTGCTTTCCCGGAATAAAATAAGAGTTAAATTGGAGGTTATATACAGCAGAAGAAGAACACTTGATGCCACTTTTACCAATAATTCAAGCCTGAGAAATAAAATAGCCGCGCACATAAAAAGGCCGGTAAAAAGGATAGATACATAAGGCGTTTTAAACCTTGAACTTATTTTCCGGAAAAGAGGGGGTAGAAGTTTATCCCGGCTCATGCCCAGAGGATATCTTGAAGCGGTCATAATTCCTGAATTAGCCGTGGAAATAAATGCCAAAAATGCCGCGGCGCCTATTATTATCTTCAAAAAATCTCCTCCTAAAACGCCCGCGCCGTCCGATATAGGGGTAAGGCTCCCTCTCAGATTTTCAGGATTTAAAACACCTATAGTTATATACACAACCGCCGCATAGAAAAATATAGCCGCAGTAAGCGAAAGAATCATCCCCAACGGCAGATTTCTTCCCGGATTTTTTGTCTCTTCCGCTAAAGCCATTACTGTGGTTAGACCTCCATAAGAGATAAACACAAAACTTGCCGTAGTAAACACGGAGTTCAATCCTCCGGAAAAAAACGGTTTATAATTTAAGGGATTAACGATGGTATGACCCCAGACGGCGTAAACAAGGAGAATAAGCAAGAGCCCTACTACCAGCAATATCTGAAATCTCACGGCTTCTTTTAGGCCCAGCAAATTCAGTATGACAAAAAAGAGACAGCACAGCAGAGCTATAACGTTTAAAGGCATATGCGTAAATGCGCTTAAATAAGCCGCCATCCCTATAAGAGCGAAAGCTCCTTTCAAACTTAAAGAAAACCAGGTGCTGAAACCGGCGACAGTCCCTAAAAGAGGACCGAAACCCCGCATAATATAGAAATAATCTCCTCCTGCTTTAGGCATGGCAGTGGTTAATTCCGCCATACTGAAAAGAGTGGGAAGACAAAATATTCCTGCAATTATATAGGACAAAACAACTGCCGGGCCCGCCATGGCAAAAGCCATCCCGGGCAGTATAAAAAGACCTGAGCTTATCATCGCGCCCGTAGCCACGCAGAATATGCCTAAAAGACTAATTTCTTTTTTTAATTTCTGGTGCATTAAATCATCTCCCGTATTTTTACAGGCAATTTAATTATAAACATCGCTATGGCGAAAACAGCAATAAGCGCCGTGGGTATCAGAATTATTAACGGGTCAACAGCCGGATAAACTAATTTCTCTATACGATGGATTATAAATGAACCCGTATACGCAAGTTCCGGATTGTGCCTTGTCCTCAAACTGTTTTCCAGTATTGTTAAAGGACAATATTTTCCCAGGACCGCCAGAAGACCGACATAAGTTATACCTAAAAGATGAACGGTTCTTACCAGCCAGAGATCAAAATATCTCTTCCAAAAAAAACCGCACAAGGTAAGTACGAAGCCTGCCAGCATAAATGATATCCAGAAAAAATGCATAAGCACGATTAAATCGGCTGATATTTTAAATATCATATTTTATACCCGGGGCTTAGCATCTTTTGCTTGAGGCTCTTCGCAGACGATCCATAACAGCTAAGCCAAGCCCCGTCGTTTCAATTCCTCCCGCGATAATGATATCCGTTTTTTCAGTATCAAAACTTCTTAAAACAGAAAAAAGGTTAAACGCGCAGGTTTTTAAATCATCTTCTGAGCCTATTGCTTTTATCTTAAATCCCCTGAATTCTTTTTGATTTTCCGAAGTCGTCATAATTCCGACCTTCTTCCCCTGTTTTTTGAATTCCAGAGCCATTTTTCTCATTTCTTTGATCTGTTCTCCGCTTCTCTCAAACAACAGAAGACGCGCTTGCGGAGAATAATGATGTTTCAGCATTCCCGGTGAACATATAATATTGTCGTTGACGCTGTTAATTTCTATTTCCCCCAGGGCGTCTTTCAATTCTTTCACCGAAATCCCGCCCGGGCGCAGAACCCTGAACGGTTTATGCGTCATATCAATGACTGTGGATTCCACTCCGATATCCGTTTTCCCCCCGTCAATCAGAATATCTATTTTACCTTCAAGGTCATCAATCACATGCTGAGCGCAGGTGGGGGAAGGCCTGCCGAAAAGATTCGCGCTTGGCGCGGCCACAGGAGTGAGCGCATATTTAATCAAATTGAAAGCGATTGGATTGGAGGGCATTCTTACAGCGACAGTATCCAGACCGGAGCTCACTATATCCGGAACTATACCGGATTTTTTTAAAACCAGCGTCAGCGGGCCCGGCCAGAATATTTTCATTAATTCCGCCGCTTCTCCGGGAACATCTTTTGATAATCTGAATATATCTTCCTTATCGGCAATGTGAACAATTAAAGGATCGTTAAGAGGCCGGCCTTTGGCTTTGAATATTTTAGACACCGCCGCCGCATTCAAAGCGTCCGCGCCAAGGCCGTAAACCGTTTCCGTGGGAAAAGCGACCAGTTTGCCTTTTCTTATTGATTGAGCGGCAATTTTTATATTTTTCAATGCCGGACGCCTGCAATTTATTTTCAAAACACGCATCTTTTCTGTTATGTCCCCCTAAAACCTGTTTATAAAATGGAAAAAGGCCAACACCTTTAATTCCGCCCAATAGCAGAATTACGATGTTGGTCTATAAGTTCACTAATTTCGGCCGGGAGTTTTAATTTCTGTAAATCAAACATTTTATAATCCGCCCTAAAGAACTTTTCTTTTTTTCAGATACATCTGGGCCGCGACGGAAACTACCGCCGCTTTCAACTCACTTTTAAATATGCTGGAGAGTTTCTCCTGTAACGTGCGCTCATCAGATATGATATTCATCGTCTCATCCAGAATTGTCTTCTGCTCGGCTATAAAATGGGTGGATAGTTCTCCTTTAATAAAGGCCTCGTTTGACAGGACAGCCTTATGAAAAGGTATATTTGTTTTAGGGCCTACTATGATATACTCATAAAGCGCGCGTCTCATGCGCGCAATCGCTTCTTTTCTATCACCCCCCCATACAATGAGCTTTGAAATCATCGGGTCGTAATATGACGGTATGGTATAAGAGGAAAAAACCCCCGAGTCCACCCTCACTCCCATGCCTCCGGGAGAGCGATAACCTTTAAGTTTTGCCGGGGATGGAGCAAAATTATTCAGAGGATCCTCGGCATTTATTCTGCACTCTATGGCATGGCCGTTTATTTTTATATCTTCCTGTTGCAGCGAAAGTTTCTCTCCTGAGGCAATGAGGATCTGCTGCTTCAGCAAATCAACGCCTGTGATCATCTCGGTAATCGGATGCTCGACCTGAATGCGCGTATTCATCTCCATAAAATAAAACTTTCCATTGGTGTAAATAAATTCAACAGTGCCGGCATTTGAGTAATTGATCGCCTTGGCGATTCTTACCGCGCAGGAACCCATTTCACTCCTTAAGCTTTCGGTCATGATCGGAGAGGGGGCCTCTTCAATAAGCTTTTGATGACGCCTCTGAATTGAGCACTCCCGCTCATTAAGATGAACCACATTCCCGTATTTATCAGCCAGGATTTGAAATTCTATATGCCGCGGATTAGAAACATATTTTTCTATAAACACAGACGGATCCCCGAATGCCGAACCCGCTGTTGCCTTTGCCTGTCCTATCGCCTCTTCAAGTTCCCCGGCGCATTGAGCGATTTTCATTCCAATGCCGCCGCCGCCGGCGGCCGCTTTGACTATTACCGGATAACCTATCTCATCCGATATTTTTTGTGCTTCGGAAAGCGCACCCACCTCCTCGGTTGTGCCGGGAACAACAGGCGCTCCGGCTGATGCGACAGCCTTGCGCGCGGCTATCTTATTACCCATCAGCTCAATAACCTTGCTGGAAGGGCCGACAAAGACTATGCCTTCTTTTTCACAGGCATAGGCGAACCCGGGATTCTCGGCAAGAAAACCATAGCCCGGATGAACCGCGTCCGCTCCGCATTCCTTTGCGATATTTATTATCTTTTTTATACTGAGGTAACTTTCCTTAGCATGATTACCTCCTAACGGATACGCCTCATCGGCATATTTGGCATGTAACGCGTTTTTATCAACTTCGGAATAAACAGCGGCTGTCTTAATACCCAGCTCACGGGCGGCCCTCATGACCCTGATTGCTATTTCCGAGCGATTGGCTACTAGAATTTTCTTCAGCATCCTGATTTACTCAACGACCATTAATACATCTCCGGCATCAACAATATCAGATTCAAATGTGTACACTTCTTTTATCTGT
>VMTH01000047.1 GCA_013791745.1 Candidatus Omnitrophota bacterium | reverse complement strand
ACAGCAGGGGAATATTCCCGCCAAAGAAGACCGTAATGATGTTAGCGCGCTAAGAATAACATTTTTTCTCCTCGGCGGGCTGTTATTGCTGAATATCGGAGCGAAATGGGTTGTGGCCGGCGCGGTTAAAATAGCTGAGCTGTATGGTGTTGATAAAAGAATCATCGGCCTTACGATTGTCGCCGCAGGGACATCGCTCCCGGAACTTGCGACCTCTATGGCGGCGGCAGTCAAGAAGCGCCCGGATATTGCCGTCGGCAATATTATAGGGTCAAATATATTCAATATCCTTTTTATACTCGGTATCAGCTCGATCATACGCCCTCTTGAATTTCTTCCCGTTAATTTTTTTGATCTAACGGTTGTGATAGTCTCAAGCGCGCTGATATTTATAACCATGTTTAGCGGAGGAAAAAGAACGCTTGATAGATGGGAAGGCCTTTGTTTCGTGGTTTTGTACATAACGTATCTATGGTTTATTACGCGGAGCCCGGGTTGAGACGTATGGCGGTTGTTTATGCTATACTGAAATCTGAATATTTGAAAGAGAATGTATAAAATTTTAACGGCTGTCGGGACTCAAAATAAACATCGTCAGTTTTCGGGTATAGATGTTGGGCGATTTTGGGTTATAAGGGGATTAAAATATTAACAGGTATGAAAAACGATAATCAACTCATAGAATTTCTTGCGGATAGAGGCAATGGCCTCTCGCCGTTATTGATACTTATGCATGATTATCCGGATCCGGATTCTATGGCTTCGGCGCTTGCCTTGAGCTATCTCTGCAGAGAGAAGTTTCAGATAAAAACGAAGATTGTTTACGGGGGGATCATCAGCAGCCTTGACAACCGGGACATGGTAAGGGAATTAAAGATTCCAGCGCATAAGCTAAAAATATCTGATCTATCAAGATACAGAAATGTGGCTCTTGTTGACACCCAGCCCGCGTTTGAAAACAACTCGTTTCCAAAAGACAGGAAAGCCGCTATCATAATAGACCAGCATATTCCCGTGTCGGCGCCGCAGGCGGACTTGTCTTTAATTGATGAAAAAAGAGGCGCTACATGCGAAATATTGGCGGAGGCAATAATCTCTTTGAATAATGAGATACCTGAAAACCTGGCAACAGCGCTGGCTTACGGAATACTTACGGACACTATGAATTTATCCGCTGTACACAGCAGGAAAACATTTGATATTTACGGGACGATATTTGGGTTCTGTAATATAAAAACTTTATCAAGTCTTCAGAATACGAAGCGGCCCGCTTTATTTTTTTTCAACATGCGCAAAACAATAGATGAGGCGCAGATATGTGGCAGACTGATATTCTGCCATCTGGAAAATATTGAGGACCCTGTATATACGGCCCACAGCGCGAATTTTCTGCTCACATACAAAAAAGCGGATTGGGCGCTCTGCACAGGGCGGTATAACGGAAGACTTTATGTGTCGCTGCGGAGCATAAAACAGGATGTATCCGCCGGAGATATCTTGAGAAGTATTTTCCCGAAAAATGTTTTGGCCGGGGGGCATGGTAATATCGCCGGCGGAAGTATTGAATTAGGGGATGCGATCTCCGAGGATGAATGGAAAAACAGGGAAGACGGAATGGCATCAAGGCTGATAAAAAAGTTAAGGATTAAAAGCAGCAGAGGCATAACTTCGGCGTTTCAGGGAGGGAGTGCTCTTGCACCAATTAAAAACAGAAGGGGGGATGATGAGGAGAAATAAGGGGTATGTTGTCTTGATGGCGGTATTGATAAGTTTTATTTTTGCGCGCCCGGTTTTTTCTTCGGAAATGACGCTTGACACCCTTATTATACTGATGGAGGAGCAAAACATCGCTTTTGAGAATGAAGTGAAAGATATAGTGATGGATCTTACATCACAGGAAATTATGCCTAACGGGCTGAAGGTCAAAAGCCGGATAAAATTTATAAGCAAAGGCAAAAAGACAAAAGAAGTCGTCGCGATGGAATTTCAAGAATATTCAGGCGGCAAGAAAAAACCTTATAAATTGACAAAAATGGCAATTGACGACGGTGAAAACAAATGGGTATTTGATCCCGCGGTATTCCGGTGGATACCTTCATTTGAGGAAGAGGTTTATGCGGTTGATATAGTTGACCTGATGAAGTGGCAGAGTGATTTAACGCCAGAGGCAAAACTTCTCGGTGAGGATGTGATAGACGGTAACCCCGCATATCTTGTGGATATACCGGGGGATGAAGAAGTTTACACTAAAATATGGGTTGATCAACGGCGTCTTGTGGTTTTGAAAGTGGAATACAGGGACAGTGAAGGCAGTGTGACATCTGAAATTTTTACAGATATAAGAAAGGTTAAAAAGAAGTGGGATCTACCTTTTAAAGTTGAAACTAAAAAGGATGGCGAGCTGCTGCAGACGCTTGTGGTGAACTCGGTTAAGATCAATAGCGGCATTTCCGACCAAATCTTTATTCCGCCCAAAGGCACCATTTGGGTAGAGGCGCAGGCGTTAGCGTACAGAGATATTTCGCCGGAAGATGAAATGCCTTCCGAGCTGCATGATAATATAATAATGTATCCGGACAGTGAAATTACCAGGGTAATAGACGCCCGGAGCCAGGGCGCCGCATTGATTGTTAAGTTCAGGGCAAATGTTAAATACAAAAAGCTGTATAAATTCTTTGAAAAATCTTTGGAATCCAATGGCTGGCGTATTAATGACAGTTTTGTCGCGAAATACAGAAAAAGCGGAGTGCTGTCATGGATATCCGCGGAAAAAGACGGGATAGCAGTTGAGATCACTATTGCCGGCGCGGATAAGAAAAGAGATTTTGTTCAGGGCGTAATAACATATTATAATGCAAGACAGGAGAATGCAAAATAAAAACGAAGTTTAGCCGTATTATGGGAGCAGAGATGGAGGTTTGGTATGTTTATTGAGTATTTAAGAAGAAATCCTGATGCGGTAAATATAATCCTTTCGGTTTTTGCCGGATTAATAGTTTTTTTTATTTCCAATTTTTTCAAAGCTAAAGCCAGAAAGACAAGGGATGAATTCAATCTTGATGAAAGCCGGTATTTTTTGATTAAAAGGATCATATCGATGTTTTCATATATCATCATAGCCTCAATACTGATTTTTATATGGGGTATCAGTCTTAAGAATATATGGATCACATTAAGCAGTATCGCGGCGATGGTAGCCATAGCTTTTGTCGCGGTCTGGAGTCTTTTGGGGAATATTTTAGCGGGATTGATTTTGTATTTTACGACGCCTTTCAAAATAAACGATCATATTGAACTAAGCCCGGATAATATCTCCGGCAAAGTGATTGCCATAAATGCGTTTTATACGGTTCTTCTTGGCAGTGATAAGGCGTACATTTGTATCCCCAATACATTTTTCTTTCAAAAGTATATAAAAAATTACAAAAACAAACCTATAGCTTAGGCCGTATTTATTACTCGTCCATCTCAGGGAGTGCGGGAGTCTTATTATCAGCGGGGCTTGACAAGAATCTAAAATGATACTAAAATAGTGCCATAATGAAATTGATAACTAAAGAAACGGATTACGCGGTAAGGGCTTTGGCGAATTTAGCTAAAGACGGCGCTTTATTGAAAAACGCGAAACTGATTTCAATAACAGAAAAAATCCCGTATCCGTTTTTAAGAAAAATTCTGCGGAAATT
>VMTH01000046.1 GCA_013791745.1 Candidatus Omnitrophota bacterium | reverse complement strand
CCTAATTTTTTTCTTTAAAAATATCATAAAATATCCACCTTTTTTTATTGGAATTTTTGAATTATTAGCGATTAAATTACCTCCGTCCCCTTTATTTTTCAATAAGGACTTCTTCTTCTATTTTCTTAGCAATTATATCCAGCGTCTCTTTGACTGTTTTCTTGCCTGCGAGAGCCGCGTACAAATAAGGATTGACAGTATTTGCGAGAGTGGCATAAGAAACAACTTTAGGACGGGCAACGGCCGTTTTCATCTGTTGAAAAAATATTTCTATATCCGGATATTTTGAAAGATCCATGTATTCCGCGGCCTTGATATTAACCGGAATCTGGCCCAGATCGGACGCCCATTTTGCCTGCACCTGGGCGGAAGTCAGATACTTCAGAAATTTAAAGCAAAGTTCGGGATGACGGGCTTTTTGAAGAACAACCATATTAGAACCGCCGACATTTGTTGAAGTGCCGGCAGGCCCCCGGGGAACAAGAGCGATTCCGAAATCCAGTCCCGCATCCCGGAATCTCTTTATATTCCACGGCCCTGTTAAAATCATCGCGTACATTTCGTTAATAAAGCCGGTATCCGGCGCGATCGCTCCGCTCTGCCAGGCGCCGGCCTCAACCTTATGTTTCTGATAAAGATCAACCTTAAACTGAAGCGCCCTGATTCCGGCTTCAGAATTAAGAGCGCATCTTTTTTCGTCATCCGAAAGAAACTTTGCCCCATATGTATTAAAAAACGGAAATGTCCACCACAGCTCCTTATCCATGGCAAATCCAAATTGATCGGAACGCCCGTCGCCGTTTTTATCTTTTGTCAGCAGCTTTGCCGCGGCAAGAAAATCATCCCATGTCCCGGGCGGAGATTTAATACCGCTCTCTCGGAACATTTTTTTGTTATAAAAGAGAGCCGCTCCCGTTGTCTGATCAGGCAGCCCGTAAATTTTTTTAACGCCGTCTTCTATCCACACATTTGAGTCTATCGCGGCCTTCACATAATCTTCCGTGTTTATTTCTCCGTATCGAGTCAGTTCCAGGACAGAAGCGGATTTCACCAGGCGCGGCAGAAAAGCGACATCCACACGCGCCATATCCGGCGCCGTATTCGTTATCATTGACGTCATAAGCTTGGACTCATGGCCTCCCCACGGCACTCTCTGAATATTTATCCGCGTTCCCGGATTGGCTTTCTCAAATTCCCTCGCTATAATTTCAATCTCTTTATGTTCTTCGTTGTTATAGGTTTCCCAGAGGACAACTTCCTTTATGCCGTCGGGCTTATCCTCCCCGGGCCGGCCGCAGGAGTTTAACGCAAAGCAAAACAACAGAGTAATAAAGTAACGTGTTATTTTACTCATTCTTTCACCGCCCCCGCCGTCAGGCCTTCTATAAAAAATCTCTGAAGCGCCAGAAAAAGCACGGCAATCGGTATTATGGAAAAAGCGGAAGCCGCCATTAGCAATGTCCATTGAGTGGCATACTGCCCTCGGAAAAGAGCCAGCCCCACAGGCAATGTCAGTTTAAGGCTGTCGGGCGTATTGACAACAAGCTGCCAGAGAAAATTTGTCCACTGAAAAAGAAATGATAAAAGAAAAACCGTGGTTATGACTGGCATGGACAGGGGAACAATAATATTTTTAAAAATCTGCCATTCGCTTGCGCCGTCAATCTCCGCCGAAGAAATCAGCGCGTCGGGAATTGTTTCCATATGCTGCCTCAGCAGAAAAAGGCCGAAGATGTTCGCCACATGGGGAATAATCATCCCCCTGTAGGTATTGATCCAGCCGAGTTTTGTAACTATGGCAAACTGCGGCACCATGTACATCATACCGGGAATCATGAGGGTTGACAGTAACATCCAAAAAAGAGTTTCTTTAAAAATAAAATTTTTTTTCGCGAAGACATATGCCCCCATTGAACAAAAAAGAGCCGTCATTAACGACCCTGATGTGGCCACAAAAAGGGAATTTATAAAAAACCTTGAGAAAGGAAAGGACTCGTTAGTCCACACCGCCGTAAAATTCTTAAACAGCGGCTGGGCAAAAACAAAATCCAGTTTAAACCCGTGCCCTTCCGCTTTGACAGCGACAAAAAGCATCCAAAAAAAAGGAAACAGCATCAGCAAAGCGCCCAGAATCAAAGCCATCATCAGCAGAGTTTTGTTCAATTTTTCTCTAATTTTTGCTACATCCATTAGTGTTTTTTCCTCATTACTTTCGCATTGACAAGCGAGATTCCCAATGTTATAACCAAAAGGATATAACTCACCGCGGCGGCGTAACCATAGTTCATCGTTTCCCATTTTTCGAACAGATAATAGCCTGAAACCTTGGTAGCGCCCTGAATACCTCCCATAAATTCCACAACGTATGGCCCGCCCTGAGTCATTGAATATATCTCCGTAAAGGCGTTCAGCGAACCTATCGTTCCCATAATAACAAGAAAAAGTATTATGGGCTTAACCAGGGGAATTGTTATAAAAATGAGTTTCTGCCATGCGTTGGCTCCGTCTATATCCGCCGCCTCATAAACCGAAACAGGAATATTCTGTATGGCTGAAAGAAACAGTATCATGCCGAAACCCGCGCCCCTTAGAACCATCGCAATCGCCACTCCGGGTAAAGCTGTCCGCGGATTTGCCAAAATACCTTTGTCTATAAAAGCCCGGAAGCCCATGGAATCCAGAATTTTCGGAAGAATACCGAAATGCGGGCTGTATATGAGTGTCCAGATAATGCCCACAACCAGGATATCCAGAACGCTGGGAAGAAAATAAGCGCTCCTGAAAAGAGAAACTCCCGGAAGTTTATTATTAAGCAGTATCGCCAGTATCAACCCCAGGAACACAGTCATCGGGATCGTCAGTACGGCGTAATAACCCGTCACAATCAGCGACCACCAGAACTTTGAATCATGCAAAAGTTTTATGTAATTTTCAACCCCGACATACTTCATGTCCGAAAAAACATTATACAGATTTGTTGTCCAGCTCACCTTATGCAGGCTCAGCACCAGTGAATATACGACGGGATACGCGAGAAACACAAAGAAAACCACAAGAAAAGGCGCAAGAAACAGATATGCGGTAAGATTGTCGTGGGTTTTTCTGCTGTTAATTTTCATTTATTCTCTTCTCCGTACCGGGGTGGAAAAAATGTATCTTTTCAGCGTTGAAAATCAATTCAAGCCTGTCTCCGGGTTTCACCCTGTTTGAACCTTCTGTTTTCATCACAACTTCCGCTCCTCCCGCGGTTTTGAGATGAACATAATTTTCGCTTCCCATTGGCTCTTCCGCTTCCACGACGACAGGCACGGTATTTTCCGCCTCTTTTACGCCCGCGTAAATCCTGTCTATTATATTCTCCGGACGGATGCCCATAATTAAATTCTTACCGGAAAACGCCGCGAGAAAATCCCTTCCCTTAGGGGTGTATTTCAGCTTAAACCCGCCGGCGGCGGCTTCGCTTATTAAAAATCTTTCGCCATCGCGGGAAATTTTTACTTTTATTAAATTTATCGGAGGTGAGCCTATAAAACCGGCCACAAATTTTGAAACGGGCTGTTCGTAAAGTTTCATGGGATCGTCAACCTGCTGAATATAACCGTCTTTCATCACGACAATTCTGTCTCCCATCGTCATGGCCTCAACCTGATCATGCGTGACATAAATTGAGGTTATCTGAAGTTTCGCATGCAGTTTTTTAATTTCAACGCGCATCTGCACCCTGAGTTTAGCGTCAAGATTCGAGAGAGGCTCGTCAAAAAGAAAAACTTTCGGTTTTCTGACTATCGCCCGGCCCAGCGCCACGCGCTGCCTCTGCCCTCCGCTCAAAGCTTTGGGCCTACGGTCAAGCAGATGTTCTATTTCCAGAATCCTCGCCGCTTCGGTCACCCTTTTTTTTATCTCATCCGCCGGATATTTTCTCAGCTTCAGACCAAAAGCGAGATTGTCCCACACTTTCATATGAGGATAAAGAGCGTAATTCTGAAACACCATCGCTATATCTCTTTCCTTCGGATGAACATCATTCACTATCCGGTCGCCAATGGATAATTCGCCGGCGGTGATTTCTTCAAGTCCGGCTATCAGTCTCAGTGTCGTGGATTTTCCGCATCCGGAAGGCCCCACAAGAACGCAAAATTCCTTATCCTTTATATGCAGGTTAATATCCTTGCATCCCACGACATCACCTTCATAAATCTTCGCGATATTTTTTAAGACAACTTCAGCCACAGTTAAGCCTCCCTTTGCTGTTTACTTTCTTTTGGCGTTTTAATTTCTGATCCGTCACGGCAGGGTTATAACAGAATTACTACCGCCGAGGCCATCGTCCGACGAAGCGGGATTGGAAGGATCTGTTATCCAATTGCCGTCAACAACAAACTTATACTGATATGAGCCGGAACCCAATGGCACAATCACCGACCATATGCCCGCGGAATTTTTGCTCATGCGATTGGCGTCCTGCGACCAGTTATTGAAACTTCCCGCGACAACAACTTTATTAGCGCCTGGCGCGGAACATGTAAAAAGAGTCCCGCCCTTAACCTGCTTAGGGGCCTGAGCGGCGGAAACAGACTTCGCCGCTTCGGAAGAAACCGCGCCGCTGACAGCAACGACGGAATTTACGCCACCAACCCCGTCGTCGGCTGTATTTGAGTTGGCGGGATCCGTCACCCAGTTTCCGTCGACAACGAACTTATACTGATGCGAGCCGGAACCCAAAGGCACAATCACCGACCATATGCCCGCGGAATTTTTGCTCAGGGGATTAGCGTCCTGCGACCAGTTATTGAAACTTCCCGCGACAACAACTTTATTAGCGCCAGACGCGGAGCATGTAAAAAGAATTCCGCCCTTAACCTGCTTAGGGGCCTGAGCGGCGGAAACAGACTTCGCCGCTTCGGAAGAAACCGCGCCGCTGACAGCAACGACGGAATTTACACCGCCGACGCCATCGTCAGCCGTATTGGGATTGGCGGGATCAGCCATCCAGTTTCCGTCGACAACAAACTTGTACTGATGTGAACCGGCAGGCAACTTCAAGACCGTCTCCCAACCGTCCTTCCCCTTTTTTGAGAGGGGATTGGCGTCCTGCGACCAGTTGTTAAAACTTCCCGCGATAACAACTTTATTCGCCGTTCCGCTATAAACAAATTTCACCCCGTTTGCGGTAATGACCGGATTCCCTCCCCCCTGAGATAAAACAGCATCTTTCGGAAGAGGAGCGCAGGCGGCAAGCAAAAGGAACACGCAGGCAAAAGACAATTTGGATTTCATTTTATCCCCCATCAAACTCAAAACAAACGACAAAAAGACACTGTAGCCTGTCGGCATTGTACAACATTCACTTCACAATTAAAAGCGAATTAACATTGCCCGTGCCATCATCAACGGTAAGAGGGTTGTGCGGGTCAAGAATCCACGTGTAGGAATCAAGCACATACTTATATGTATATCTCCCCGAGGGAATATCGGCAAGAGCTTCCCACCCACCGTATTTATTTTTCTTAAGAGCGATAGCCCGTTGTCCCGAAACATTATATTCCCAGCCGTTGAAGTCTCCCGCGACAAAAACGGTTTTGGCCGACGGCGCGTCAAGACGGAAAAGAACTTTACCGTCCGCCTGAAGGGAGGGAGGAGGAATCCTTTCTTTGACCCATGTCAAACTGCAAGATGAAAAAATAAGAATGACCGTCAGAAACTTAAAACAGCTCTTAGCCATATTTTCTCCCGTTTTTTAAGAAACTCATAACCTGAATCCCATCCGGATTCATTATACAAAAAATCTTCCCTTCTATCACTCTCATCTATCAACGCAAAATCGCCGGGCGACATCCCCGCTCCGGCTTCAAGCGTAAAACCGCCTTTTTTGATCCCCATAGATACAGAACTGCACAAATAATCTTTCACTCCGTCTGAAAAATACTGCGGTGAAAATTTAAAGACGAAAATGGAGATATTCTTTTCAGCGGTTATAACCGCTTCTTTTATCTTTTCCTCAGGGTACATTTTGCCGACAAATTTGAGGGTATAACTCTGCCCTTGGAAATTCCCGATGGCCCAGTATTCCTTCCATTCACTGTAGCTTTTTGATTTACCGTAATAATAATTTATCCGGTAAGGATCAAAGGTTTCATACACATCAAAATCCGCAGGGATACTGTTTTTAATTGTCAGCGCTTTAGCGCCTATATATGCCTGTCCAAAATCCCATCTCGCGAGAAAACAATATTCGTCTGACTTTGTCTTGTAATTCCAGAATTCCGAGAATTTTCCGCGCTCACTGCTGTAAGAACACTGCGCCGTTAAGGGGCCTTTATATTTTACTCCCGCCATATATTTGCCCGATTCATAGAATCTCCACCGCTTATCAAGCGCGGCATAGCCCGAACCACCCTCATTCCAGTGAGTGCTGTGCAGCATTTTATTCTCTATCATATACTGGCAGAAATAATCCGCCCGCCCCCGGTTCAGCGCCGTATCAAGAGAAAATGCGTTTTCTTCATTAAAACCTTTATACCAGGGCTGAACACTCTGATTCCCCTGCCAGGTAGGCGGCTGTTCGGGATCCGGAAACCAATTCCAATCACTCGCAAAAGGAAATTTAATTCCCTTTTT
>VMTH01000045.1 GCA_013791745.1 Candidatus Omnitrophota bacterium | reverse complement strand
TGAAAAAACATTTTGTTTACCCGCCCGAATTCAGCGTTTTCATAGAAAGCTGATTCCGCCATCGCTTTTACCTGATGAGAAAATTAGGGACGTCCCCTTTTTCCCTCCTTTTTCTCTTTTTCTTTTTACTGAATAAGCTGGTCGGCGTATTTTTTGTAAAAAGCAGTTCTCTCGGCAGCGTTCGGTATTTCTATACGCGGCACCACGACGACATTCCCGCCTTTGGGCTGATTGAAGGACTGCTGCACGAAAAGTTTCACAATGGCCGCGGGTACGGCATATAATATGTCAAAAGGATCCTGCTCGGATTTACCGCCTGAAATATCTTTTGTTCTTGCCAGTGTCCGCAGGTAGTTTCCTTTTATAAGTTCCATTATCTGTTTTACATTCGCGGATAGAGCGGACATATCCATATCCTCTATTTTCGCGGACCACAGATTGATATCGGATAATTCCTTCAGTTCCTCGGCGTTCAGATGAACGGGGGGTTCGAAATAGACGAGCTTCACATCATAGGGCATTCCCGCGAAAAGCGGATCCGGGTTTTCCATGGTTATCGGCGAACGGTATTCGGGATCCGTGTTCACTCCGTTGTAAAAAACGTTATAGCCCTTGGAGAGATATGTGTCGGTGAGGCGGTTCACAACCCACCAGGCCAGGGCGCTCTCCCATGAGCTGAAGCAGGGACCGAAATCCTTAAAGAGCAGATAACGCACATTGTCGCATGAGAAATTAACAACATTGGACAGCTCTCTGTAAAAAGTGCTCTTGCCGCATCCGGCCGCGCCCACAGGCATTATCAGCCTGGGATTCTCGACGGTGAGAGTGTCTCTGTCCCAGTTGGGATTTGTCTTGAGCGAATATTCTATGGAATCCTCTATGTGCTTTTGTCCTTTGGCATAAAGATCGTCAAGATCCATTCCTGTCACCTGCGCTTCCACAACGGCCAGGAAGGTGTTGATTATGTGATAGGGGCTCAGTTTGAAGCAGAAGGAATATTTTTCCATATCGGAAACAGCCTTGGCGAAATCCGGCGCGGATTTGATCATAAATTCGCCTTTCGCGGGATTGACGGCAAAGATCGGCGATTTGTAAACATTTTTCGCCTCTTTCAGCGCCTCAAGAACATTGCCTCCGTCTTCGGCGGCCTTCACGATGTCCCGCAGACAGATAAATATGTCTGTTTTAAACAGTATAGTGTTCTTGTCTTCGAGGACAATGGCGAGTTTTTCAAGCGAGTGCTTCTGGGCGATCTCTTTCAGCAGGCCTATCGTTCTTTCATCTGTATTCATTCTTTCTCCTCCGGTATGTTTCAACTCCGGTTCTTTTTCAACACAACAAAGCTTTCATTCTACATAAATATCGCGCTTTTTACAATTCGCGCGAAACTGTTACCCGCTGTTAATTGACAGCGATACGCGCTTGTTATATAATTCACACATGGAATTTATAATTTTTCTATTAGCCGTTTTTTTTCTTGTGCTGGCTGCGGGATACCTGTACAGGGAAGATCTTGTGATAAAGATACACGCCTTTATCAACTTCTTTGTCTTCAACGATTCCTATGTTCTGCACTACAAAAGAAGAGTGGGCGTTACCTGCCTGCTCATCGCGCTATATCTGTTTTTTCTGATTCTTCATGGATGAGATGGAAAAGCTGCTCCTTGCAGGGGCAGCTGAATCAAGAGAACTTTTCACCGTAGAAAAACGAGGAAGCTCTTATTCTCTGATGAACGGCGAGCCCGAGGAAGAAAAGGAAAGCCTCTCCGGTTTTGCCGCGTCGCTGAGGATACTCAAAAACGGGAAGATGGGGTTTTCCTGGACAAATGACAGGAACGCACTTTCCAAAATGGCCGCCGACAGCGAAAGAATGATGTTTGACGCGGCGTCATGGGGCTGGCAGATAGCTCTTTCCGGCGGAGATAGTCCGCCCGCGGTTGAGATCCGCGATGACAAAGGCATGTCTTTTGAGAGCGGCCTGATATGGGAGAGCCTCAGATCAATGGAAAAAGAAGCCCGCGGACGCGATGGCAGGATAACAAAATGCCTCAGCGCTTCTTTTTCAGGATCATCATCAAAACTCGTCATAGCCAATTCTTCGGGGAAAAGCGTCACGGCCCACAAAACGGCTTTTTCCGAAGGCCTGGTGCTCGTCGCCGAATCCGGCGGCGAGGTACAGATAGGCTCCAGTCATAACAGCGGCTGTTTCCGTGATGACATAGACAGGGCGAGGATAATAGACGAGGCCGTGGATGACGCCGTCAGCCAGTTCGCAGCCTCCTCACTTGATTCGGGACTGATGACAGTTTTGCTCCCGTCTCACACGGCCTGCGTATTCCTTTCGATTATAGAAGGATGGTTTTGCGCGGATGAATTCCTTGAGGGAAGGGCGCCCCGTCAATGGAAGGAAGGTTTTAGCGCCGGTTCGGAACTCCTGAACGTGACGGACGACGGCACAATCCCGCGCCTGATCGGCAGCATGTCTTTTGACAGCGAAGGCGTCGCGGCGAAAAGGCACGAGATCATAAAGGACGGGGTTTTCCGCGAATTCCTCACGGATTTCAGGACGGCCGCTCTTATGGACAGAAAATCCACGGGAAACGCGGTGCGCTCCGTATCCAGCCTCCCGCAGCCGGGTTTCTTCAATCTCTTTATAGAAAACGGCAAAGACGAAATATCATCTCTTCTCGGTGAGGGTGATGTCCTGCAGATAGACGAGGTGATAGGCACCCATCTTGTGGATACCCAAACGGCGCGTTTTTCATTCGGCGCCCGCGGGCGGTTATACAGAAAAGGCAAACCGGTCAAAAACATCAGGGGCATCACAATATCCGGCGGATTGCTGGATTTTCTGCGGAACATAAAAGGCGTGGGGAATGACCTCAAGTTCTATTCCTCAACAGGCAGCCCCTCTCTTCTTGTGGGCGGCGTTCAGGTGTCGGGGGAATAATGGCTGAAAAAACGGGACTCATCGGATGGCCGGTGGCGCATTCCCTGTCGCCGGCGATCCACAACGGCGCCTTTGAAAAACTTTCTCTCCCCTGGAGCTATGGCCTCTACCCGGTAGA
>VMTH01000044.1 GCA_013791745.1 Candidatus Omnitrophota bacterium | reverse complement strand
AAGGTTTATATCCTTTTTTGTCGGTATTCAAATACTTTTCAAGCCGTTTATATTCGCTCATCTTCTCCCTCCATATTCTTCCCACGCATCCACAGCAATCGCCACGAATATCATTAGCCCTAATCCGACATAGAATACAACCAATGCGTTCTCCGCGATGTAGTCATAGATTAGATTCATTGTATTCTCCTTTTAAGATGCGGGCGGGCAACACGAGCGTTGCATTTACCTTGATATTCAAGGCGTTCTACTCTTAAACTACCGCCACGCGTGTTCGTCTTATCTTTTCCGCTATTATTGATTTTGTCAAGGTGTTCCTTCAGGATTCTCTCAATAGCTGTCATTGTTTTCTCCTCATTCCGGCCGCTCTCTTTTTCGGCAGTCCCTACACACAAAGTCCTTTTCTTCATCCGCTATCGCCTTTGCCACATCCTTGGGCACGGCGAATTTCCGGCTGCATGTCGTGCATGTTATCGGCACAAAATCATCGTCCGGTTTTTTCTTCTCTATCGCGGCGTTAGGATCGGCCACCCAGTCCTTCCAGTTATTGAACCATGTTTCGCCGTCCTGTATATACCCGTCTCTCACCCGCGGGCTTTTCAAATAATTCGCCAATGCGATGTTTATGGCCTCCCAGTCTGCGGCGGTTCGGCATTGTGCCTTGAAATGCGCCCATGCGCCGCGTTTCCCTGTCTTCTGGGGGTATTTAGCCCATATGCTCTCGAAGTTCGTTGTGGTACCGTAATATGTGCCCGCTTGGACTGGGCGCGGGGGTATTGTTGGGAGTTCCGGTTGCTTTTCCTTATAAGTAGGGTCTTTTACCGGTTCTATGGCTTCCGGCGCCGGCCCGGGGTCAGGCAAGGGGGCCACTATCGGCGCGGGGATTTCCGGCGCTATCGGATTTGACATCAGCCCCATTATCCTGCCCCTGCCTATTCCCTTATCCTTTGCGGCCGCCAGGACTGCGGCGTGGAGCATGCTCTTGGGGTTCATCTGTTCGAGCTCTTTGCCATATTGGAATTTGATAAATCCTATTATATACCATTCGCCGTGCGGGAGGATGAGGATATCTTCGCCGAAGGCCTTCTTGATTTCTGTTTCGTTTATGGGTACGCCACCGGCCTCAATTCCCATGAGGGCGAGCTCGGGCTCCCATATTCCGGCGCAGTTGGCGTTCTCCCATATGTATTGCCACAGCACTTTGAGGTGCGTGGGCATGGTGCGCCACTTTTTGGTGTGCCAGCGAGCGCAGTCGCTATATCGTTTGCGGGGTTTAGTTTTTCTCATTTCTTCCTTTTAATGCGTGGCGGGCAGGGATTTGCACCCTGCCTAATGCACTTTGTCGACCGATCACAGTGCCGCCACGCGTGCTCATTTACTTTACGTCCTCTATCTCGATTCCCTTTCCTTCCTTCTCCTCCGGCAGGTCGATGACGTCGCTAAAGGGCTGCGGTTTTCCCGCGTCCACCCTGTCGTCCGCTTCCAACGCCTTGTTAATCTCCGCTGATTTCGGGATGAATTTCATCAGCTTTTTGACGGCTGTCTTTACCCACATCGTTTCCGGCCACGTATTCCACGGGCTGTGTGCGCTGTTGGCCGCGGGCGAAGATGCCTTTACTTTGAGGATATCTTCTTTCGTCAGCACTTTGAATACGGGCATGCTCGCGCCTTTCATTTTGGCTACGGCGTAGGCCGCTTTGAGCTTCCCGCGGTCGGCCTCTGCCGGCACGTGCTTGATAAACTGCTCTGTGCCGAGCGAGTAAGTGAATTCGTCATTTTCGTACACGGCTTCTCCTATTACGAATTCCACCATGTTGCTGCGGTAGGCCAGCTCGATGAGCCCCTGATACCCGATGATGAATGTTGCTTCGTTGCCGTAGGGCACGAGCCAGCACTGCCCGTTTACTCCGGGTTCGAGGCCAAGCTGTGAGGCCATGATCACGGATCCGGCCAGGCTCTGCTTTGTGCAGGTCACCAGTTTGGGGTTGCGCCTCATCTCTGTGAGCACGATTCGCACCATGCGGTCGGCGTTCAGGTGCCGGGGCAGGGCGGTCGCCATTGCGGGTTTCATCCAGTCAACCAGAGCGCTTGCCTGGTCTTTCTTTGTCAGTTCCTGTTTTACTTCGGCCATTTTACTTTACTCCTTTCCCCATTTCGGGGATTTCATTCTTCGTTCAATACATTTCCGCACCAGTTTTCAAAATCTCTCCGCAGTTTTTCGAGCGTATTTATAGGCTCTACGCTTTTACTCCGTCCGACATAATCGCTCGGCACACCGGTCATCTCCATCATCATTCGTGACAATATCTCTTGACTGTACGCACCATCAAACGACGGTGGTAGCGCCACTGCCTGTTCTGCCCATGCTCCCTGCATGCTGTAACGGTGCAGGTCGGTCTCGGACACAGCTACCCTTCTCCCCGGGATTTCCAATTCCATCATTCTTGTGAGCGGATTCTTCCAGACATTGAGTCCAGCCTGTCCGAGCACGCCGGGGAATATATCTCTCATACCTCTTCGTTCCTCTTAATGTGCATGTTGACGTTGGGCAATCTCTCCATGATTTTGCCGTAGACCTCCTGCAACTTATCGTGCCCCTCTTTCAGCAGAGAGATGGTGTCGTTATGAAACCTTGTCTGCATGGCCATTTCTTTTTCCTGATACTTCCTCTGCATTTCAAGTTCCTTCTTCGTCGCCTCAATGTTCTGCTGTTCCTCTCTCATTTTGACGAGGTGCTTGATTTCCTTTTCCTCGAGCCCTTTCTTAAGCTCCAGTTCGCCGATGTCTTTTTTCAGTGATGTGATCTGCTTTTCCCTCTCATCGATTTCTTTCTTCAGCCCAAGAACTTTCTTCTCGCCACTGCCCTCGACGCCGAGCGTCTCCTCGATTACTTTCCTCAGTTTCCTTTCAGTTACGAACATCATTTTTTCTTCTCCTTTGCCCTATACGGGCGTGTCAAATTCCGGCGGATCAGCTGGGCCCGCGCCGAATTCGTCATCATCTCCGGCTTCTCTGTCGGCTGTCGCGGGCTCGATGTTGATGATTGTCGTGTATTCCTTGCCTTTTACTGTTTCAATCACGCTATCAGCCTCGATTGCCCTTCCTTCCACTTCGTCTGTGTCCCAGTCAAATACTCCGGGCTTTGTCTCCTTGCACCCGAGCGCCTTAAGGATAGGCGGGCACAGCCACACCATAAACCTTTTGTTCCATTTGCCACCCGTGGGTGTGTCGAAGTAGAAAGTGTAATACGGATGATTCCCCGTCGTGTGCCCTTTCTCCACGTGGTCAATGGTCAGCTTTACGTGAATTCCTGGTTCGAGATAATTCGAACCCCTTGTGTCAGTCGTTTCTCTGCTCATCTTCTGATTACCTCCTGTGTTCTGTTCCTGTTTATCTCATCCAGTTCTCTTTCTGCTTCCGCCAGCTTCTCGCGCAACGCATTGTTGGTTTTGATGAGCTTGTTCTTGCCTGCGTCGGAGTGAAGTTCACCAACCCTGAAAAATATGCCTTCCCAGTTGAGCGGTTCGGGGATTCGGGTGGACATCATTCCATATTCTACTCTTTCCATATAGCCGTCCAACACCTTTGAGAATTCTTTGCGAAACCTCAAATCCCTTTCGGCTGTGGTAAGGATCATCTCTTTCAATTGGACAATTTCTGCCCTGTCCGCCTCCTTCTCTCTCACCAAATCATCTTTTGTCTTTTTCATTGCCCTTTTTCCTCCTTTACTTTACCCTTCAGCTTCAGCCTATCATAAGTGTCGAGCACAAGCTGTCTGTCCATTGCGCTGAATTCGCTTTGCTTCGACAGTATCAGCTTTCGCTCGGCTATGATGTGCGCGATAAAATCTGCCTCAAATTTCGCCACCTGCTCTGCTTTGAGCTTTTTCGCTTTCCGGCGGGCGAGGTAGTTTTTAATTATTCCCATTTTATAGTCCTGTAAATATACATTCCGCTGTCGAACAATCTCACCAATATCGCACCGTTTAGGTTTATCATCCATGCCGCCGGGTTTGGCTTTCTAAATCCGCTCCACTTCGGAACGACCACGGCTCGGCGTTGTTCTACTGCCCGCTGTAATCCTTTCAGGGAGCTTATTCTTCTGCCTATATGGTTATATGAAACAGACCAATCTTCCCAAACTTCTTTAGTTATTCTTGTGTATTCGGCATTCATCAACCGTGCCCTATTTTTTCTAAACTTATCTGAAAGTGCAAGCATTTCTTTTCCTATTTTCGGCGTTGTTTTTATTGTTACCATTATCCTCTCCTCCTATATTTACACGTGCCAAAGTATCCGCAATATGCCGGGGCACACCACCATGCTGATGTGCTGCATGGCGTGAATATCCCTGATTCTATCACTTTTATCGCCTGCGCCACGCATACCAGCAGGGTTTTGATGTCGCCCGCTGTGCGCTCTGTTTCCTGTGAAACATATTTCGGTGTTTTGTTTTTGATGAGGTAATCCTGCTGTATGTGCTTCGGCAGGGATCCCGTTTGCTTTAATACTTTGAGCGAATACATTGTGAGCTGCCGGCTGTCGTCCGCGTCTGTCTTCCCCGGGGATTTCCCTGCTGTCTTCGTGTCCCGCAGTCCGATACCGCCTGCCACCTTTTCCTCGATGTCGGATGTGCCCGCCAGCTTCCAGTTCGTTCCGCTGATGTCGAAGCTGAAATAGTCCTCTAAGTTTATTGGCTCTATGGTTGGGGCCACGATTTCGTGATGAAGGTTTGACATGGCTATGGCTGTGTTTATGGCGTCGTTTCGTGTTGCCCGCTTGCCGGCCAGCTTTTCGTCATCGTTCAATATCACGCCCTTATCCCATGCGCCTTTTATCTGCTCGGACGCTATTTCTGCCAGCAGGTCGCCGGGTGCCAGCTTGCCTGTGTCTTTCTTTTCGGTGAGGTCGACTTCTATGCTTTTGTGGGTGCTGCTTCCTATAATGAGGGCTATGCCGGGCGGGACGATTTCGTTCATAATGTAACGGCGACGGAATTGCTCGCCGCACTTAAAGAGCATATTTATGCCACTCATGCCGAGGGAGCGCTTATCGAGTTCCGTTGAAAGCTTATTCATTTACCCCTCTTTCCTTTTTGGTTGCTGCGCTTATCCTCTGCTCCGGGTGTATCGTTATCGTGTATTTCTTGCCGTCGCTGTGCTTTATCCGCATGAGTATGCTCTCCCGAAGCTGGTGGAATTCTACGATGTCCGGGAATATCTTCTTGATTGCGTCTGCTATTTCTCCGCAGTGGGTTATCGGTTTGGTCATTTTGGCGCTCCTTATAATACCAATCCCAAGTCCGCCTGATATTTCGGGCCGATCTTCTTGGGCGTGTACGGCGCGACAACTTCCCATGTGTCCGTGCTGTCGTCGCTCTTCGCTTTTTTAACGTTTATTACGATTCCCCGGTCTGACAGAAACCTCATGTGTCTGTCCGCGCATGATACGCCGCGCCTCATGGCCGCTATCTTTATCAGCTCTGTTCGCGCGGGGCAGATTATGGACATGATGTCGTAAACTATTTTTTCCTGTATCGGCTTTTCTTCTTTCATTGTATTTTGTCCTTTTTTAGTCCGGCCGCCCGCGGGTGCAGCGGACGTGATGATGTCCTCCGTTGGGTCGAGCCGGACGTTAAAATTTGTTCGTTGCCGGTTGTTGCTTTCCGATGTCCGCTGCTATCAATTTGTTTCATTGCACCCTATTATGTGTTAGATTTTCCCGTTTGTCCAGTTTTTCGCGCTTCAATCGCGCTCCGCTTGTCAAATATCTCCGCATGCGCCGGTTGTTTATCAGCGGGGTTATCTTGAAATACGGCAGGAGTTCCGGCGCGTATTTCTCCGCGTAGTTATGCGCTATCTGTTGTGCCCTGCGGATCGCCACGGCTTGTATGACTGCCTTCTTTGGCGCGCTCTTGCGGATTGCGTCCAATTCCGGGTCGTTAGCGTCCGGGAATACCACCAGGCCGTCATGCCGCTTCAGCGCCTGCCTTCCGTTGACTATTTCGTCTGTGCATTTGAGTTCATTATTCATATTCTTTTTCCTCCACTGTTCCAACATTGTTCCCGTTTATATCATAAAGCGATACAGGCCAATCGTGACGGTCTAACCTGTCCGCGAGCTTCCGCAATATCCGCGCGGCCTCGTGGTCTTTGTCCGGCGCTTCAAATGCTGCGTTCTCTGTTTCAATTTTAATGATAATCATCCTCGCCCCCTTCCGTTTTTGCGATTGCCTTCATAAGATAATCAAATTCGCCGTGTTTTTTTACTGCCATTTTACACGCATCAAGCAGTTCCGGCGCGGCCGCGATGAGCGCTCCGTCCTTCTCGAAGTTTTCCTCCGACCCTCTGTAATTAGGGCGCTCGCATACTATCCGCGTTTTCTCTCCGTCCGTTTCCACGATGCAGTCCTTGAACACGTTGATTTTCCATTGCTTCATTTTGCTTTCCTCCTTTTTATTCCGCAGTCCCGTACCAGTCAAACTTGCCTGTTCCCAAGTAGGCTTTCAGTTTTTGCTTGGCCTCCTTTTGTGTCTTGTAGAGCGCCGATACAAAGTTCCTGCCTACTGAAAATGCCCATCCCTTTCTGTCGCCTACTGCTGATTTGAAAACTTCGGTCTTGTTTGTTTCCATTGTGCTTTCTCCTTTTTTGTGCTTTCTGTATTCCGCTCGTATCTCTTTCTTGCTCCGCTCCCCTGTTCCTATCATTCGCCAGTGTCCGCAGGTGCATTCCGCTTGTGCGTCGTGCAGGCTGATTATGATTAGTTTGTGTGTCATTTTACCCTCTCCTCTGCCGGTGTCCGGCGGTTCGTTTAGCCTTTCCCGTTTATCCATGCCGAGTATGCGGCGTCCGCTTCTTTCTCTGTTAGCCGGGTGTCGCTTACTATCACGGCGATGTCGTCTGCTCCGGTGTTTATGTATCTGTAGCACCGGGGTCTCTTGTTTGTCAGCCGGCACAGGGTTCTCATCAGCGAGCTGGCATCTCTCCAGTCTGCCCACAGCACGAATGGGCGGCTTTTCTTTTTTGTCTTTGCGTCGATCGCGTTCATCTTTTCCTCTCTTTCCGGCCTGCTGCCGGTATTGTGGTCTGCCTCATCAGCGCGGATTGACCGTTTCCCGCGGACCCGGTTGCTGTCCCGGGTTTCGGCGTTTAGTCCTCTGCCCCTATCGGATGTGCTATTTTCCCTATCTGCTTTTTGGCGTTCTGCAGTTGCTTCACGGCGTTTGTCGCCCAGTCCACTTCGTCCTGGTGCGTTGCTGTCTTCATTGTGCCCAGTCTGCTGATTACGGCCGCGTCTATTGCCCACCAGATTTCGCACCAGCCCAGCTCGTCCAGGCCGGTGATGGTGATTCCCTTTCCTATCAGGCCGTCTGCTTCTTGCTCCGCTCCGTCTTCCGCTTTGTTTCCGCGGATCGCGCTTCTTTTGCGCCCTGCCTCGTAGCCCTGTTCGTATCCGGCTATCGTGGCGTTGTCGCGCTGTTCTTCCGCTTCCTCCTCCGCGATTTCCCTGCCGTGTTCCAGCCCTGTTTCGTAGGCTGCTTTTACCCGCTCTGTCTGTGTGTCGCTCGGTTTTGCGTGTTTGTTCAGCCTGCCGTTGAACGTGTCCTCCGGCTCTTTGAAATTCTTGTCCATTCTTTCCCTCGCTTCCAGTGCGTCCAGCTCCTTCTGCTCCGCTGTCGTGATTGCGCCGTGGTTGTACTGGTGGATGAGATGTTCTTTTCTGGTTCTCTCCGGCTCGCGCTCCGTGTCTTCGTATGCTTTCCGCTCTTTGGCGATTTGCGCGTCCTGCTCCGGTGTCGGCAGTCCTTCGTCTTCCGGCTCCTGCTTTATCAGGGCGTCTGTGTGGTAGTAGCCTGCCCTGGTGCGGTATCCGTTGCAGGCCTCGTGCGGTTTCTCGTAGGTGACCGTGGCCTTGTCGCCCATCAGTTGCGTTACCGTTCCGCTCTGTCCTCTGCGGTTGTAGGGGTCTGTGGTCAGCTGTGGGTCTACGGTTACGGTGTCGCCGACTTTGATGGTGTTGCGCGCCGCCGCTTTGTCTGTTTCGTGGTTTATCATTTCTTCCTCGCTTTCCGCCTTCCGGCGGTCTCCTTCCTTCCGTGCCTCGTTCCACTTCAGCGTGTGCAGTCTCCCTTCTCCCGCCAGGCTTAGGTAGCGGTTGTGTTTCGCTTCTTCCAGCCATTTGATTTCGCTTTTTGTCTTTGTTCCGCTTCTGTCTTCCATTTTGTCCTCTCTTTCGTCCGCTTCTGTCCGCTCGGCTTCGTTCTTTCCGGCGTCCTGTCGTCCGCTGCTGTTGTATTATGTGTTGCTTTTGCCCTCTTGTCCAGTCGGGTTTGTTCGAGCCTTTGTCCCGAGCCTTGCCCCCCTTGTCTTTCGCGCGTCTTGTTTCGCGTGCGTGCGTTGTTCTGTTCTTAGTTCTGTTCTGTTCTGTTCTCTTTGTTCTGTTCTTTCTCTTTGTTGTTGTTGTTGTCTCTTTATTTATTCTATCTCTATTGTTCTCGCTGTTTACTGCTGGCTCCCGCCCGGCTCCCGCCTTTCGGCTTTCGCTCGCCTTTCTTTTTCCCTTCGGTGCGCCGGCCGCTGCTTCGGGGAGTTCGTTGGGGTACGATTTGCCCTCTTTTTTGGCTCTGTCCTTCGGAAAGTAAAATATGTTATGTAAACTTTTCCCTGTTCGTGCACCCTTCGTGAAAGGGTATTAAGGGGTATTAAGTAGTATTTGCCCTTGAAAGTCCTTGCCCTGTCGGCATTTTCGTGGGCTCTCCGGTCTCTAAAAGTTTACATAATCAACATTATCACAACTTGGGCTTGAAAGTCCTTGCGACGCCTTGATTTTCACGCTCTCCCCGCCGTTATCGCTACTGCCCTGCTTCGCTTGCTGTCTGTTGTGCTCGCCTTCTCCCGCGTGTCTGTGTCTGCCGTCGCTGTCGTTCGTGCCTCTGTGCTCGACCTCGTGCGTATTACGAACCGGCTCTACCCTGTATTGCCTGCCCCTGCCCTGTGCTGTGCTGTGTGTAGTGCTGCGATCCTGGTGCTGTCCTTTCGCGGTCGCCGTTGTTCTGCTCATTGCATAGGGGGGGGAGGGGGGTGTCGGCTCGCCATATAGGGCGCACTGGGTCGAGTGATGAACCGTGGTACACCCCTATAATATGCCATCCAGTGCCAAAGAGGGGGTCTTGACATTGGTTTAATTTCAAAAGCTATGGGGGGTTTTATGGTTTAAATTTCGCATAATGGTTAAAGTATCGGCTCGTTACTCGTTGAATGGGGGAAAGTGGCTTAAACAGCGAATTTGAGGGGTTTCTGTTGATTTGTGAGTGAAATCGGGGAATTTATGTTTGGATTTTGATGTTGGGCTGGACAAATCCGGTAATCTGACACATAATAGAACAGAATGCGAAAGCGTCTGGGGGGTAGGGGGGTGAGAAAGATTTTCGGTTGTTGCGGGGGTTTTCTTTTTTTTCGTTCTACGATTCGGGATTTTCCTTGTCTACGAGTTTTTCGTATTCCGGGGAAAGCAGTTTCAGAAAGCGATCCTGATATTTTTTTCGGCTTTCGGTAAGATATTCGTTCTGTTTCGAGAGCACATTTACGCGGGCCTTCATGAAAGCGAACATTGCGAGAAACAAGGCCGAGACGCCCTCAAAGATTTTAAGCATCAGTTCTGTGCTGTTGTTCTCTGTTGAGATAATATCGCGGCCGGCGCTCTGCGTATTGCTCTTGTCGATTCCGGCTTGAACCTTTGCGGTGGCGTTTGCCTGGGCCTGGAGAGACAGCGAGATATTTCCGAGCTTAAGCTGAACATCATTGATTCCGGCCTTAATATCGGATAGGCGCTTGTTGGTGCTGTTCTGCTGCTTGGTCATTTCGTTCTTGAATTCGGCGCCGAACCATGACCATGCGTGGCATTGTGTTGAAAACAGAGCTATCGCTACCAGATAATATGTAAACTTTTTCATGGTTATATCTCTATCACATAGCCGTCATTTTTCTTCTTTTTGTGGAAGTAGAAGAACAGTTGGAGCAGGAAGTAAAATATTTTCTTGTCGAACATTTCGAGGAGCCGGCCGGTGAAGGACATGGGGAATTTAACCACGCTGTCCAGGAATAGCGCTCCGGCCTCGAGGCATTCGGCCCCGGTCTTTGTTTTGGGGTCTATTTGCCCTATTCCCTTGAAGAATGCCGAGGCTTTGTCGGCGGCGGCCATAACCGTGGTGACGAAGATGTCGACCATAGCGAATTTTATCTGCATTTGCGCGAGGAAGTCTTTGATGGATCCTTTGACTTTCAGGGGATTGGCCTTCCAGTCCGTACGGATTTGCAGGAATTTGTTTTTCATTTCTGCCGTGCCGAGCTGCTCTTTCATGTGAGCCACCAAATCTTTCACAATCTTCATGTCAATTTCAATTTTCATAATATCCTCCTTAATATGTCCACATCACGGGATTTGGCAAACTGCTGTCTATATCGATATGCAGAAAAGTATCGCCAATCCCAGCCCTTCTTACCTCTACGCCATTATACCAATTCATAACAAAATTTACTATCTTCCAGCGCGTAAATGAGCTCACGCATTTTATATCAACCGCCAGTCCGCGCAAATGGGCGCTGTCCGCCACTCCGCCAATCTTCGCATTATATTCCGGCGTTCTATACCCGCTGGTTATCACTATCGGAAAGCCTAATATCTGCCTCATAATATCAAGAAAATGAACCATACGATAATCCATATTCTCCTCGCCGGTATCTGGTGATACAAATTCACGATAGGTGAAATGCTTAATCGTCATCCATTGTTCTGTCGTCATTTCAGTAAACTCCTTATTGCGTATACAACAATCAATGCCCCTGCTACACTATACCAAAATTCCGGGATATTGAAAATCATTTAACCCCCACTGCCTGCTTAATCTTTCCCAAGTCCTCTGATATTTGCTTTATCGTAGTATTGAAGATTTTGTCCAATTCTTTTATGTCAGCCGTGTTGCCGGATATTCGCGCGGAATTGTTGTTTATCCGTTCTTTTACGCCCCCGGTTTTTACCAGAATTGCCCCCGCCGTTGTCGCTAAAACAAGTATCAGCATAAGCCACGGGGCGTAACCGTTCAATTTAAGTGTCGCCATCATCACCTCCATCAAGTATTTTTTTTATCTCATCGATATCTTTTTTCATATCATCCTTCAGCCGATTATAATGACCCGTCAATTCCTTGTAAATAACATTCCCCATATCGAGGCGTTCGAGGGCCTTCTCTATTTTTTCCAACCGTTCCCGTATTTCGTCGGCAATCACGTTTCTAAATCTCCGTCAATAATCTTCGCGTTTTTCATTCTTTTTCTAAACCATTCGGCGTCTTCCCGAACAAAAGGATTATATGTTTTGTAGTTTCCAAAGTGTCCAAAAATCAAATGACACCGACTGCAAAGCGTTATTAGGTTGCTCGGCTCAAGCTCCAGCGACTTATCCTCTGCGTAAGGAATTATATGATGAACCTGTAATTTTTTCTTACTACCGCAAACCTCGCAAACAGGATGAGCTTTTAAGTATGCTTTTCTAACTTTACTCCATTGAGATGCCCTCGCCGCAATAGAAAATAAGGCAAGAAAAAATAATGCTAAAAGAGTAAATAGTTTTTTCATTGCTTTTCAAGCTCCAGCGTTATAGCAAGATTACTGATAGCAGGGATATTTATACCCACAAGGCATTGGTCTATCCATACTTCGGCATCGTTATTTATACTTTCGTTTGCGTCTATATTTAATCTTCCCTGCGTAACATTGCTCGCCGCTGTCGTTGATATTGAAATTCCCCCCCACGTGCTATCGCTTGTTAAATTAGTCGCTCCGCTTGTCACTGTTCCGACAAGATTATTGCCTGCGTCAAACAGGTCAATATACAATCGTATATTAGTAGTGGTGGCGTAATTCGTCCTGAACCAAGCCGATACAGTATAGGTTTCCGTCGCTGTTATTGTGACCGTGGAATATGCTATCCACCTGCCAGAATAGGAAGTCGTTAAATTATCAAAGCGGCAGGAATAAGTTCCTTTGTGCGCAAAATCTGATTGCCTGCCTATACTCGCCGCTGTTCCTAATTCTGTCCACGATGAACCCGCTACGCCTGTTTGAGAGTCCTCAAATCCGGCGTTCCATACCATTAAGTTTGTCGGAGTTGCTATATCGTCTATGTGATAATTTATTATATCGCATTTATTAAAAACCACGCTCGTTGATAATTCTACGCAATCAGCTCCCACCGGAATTGTGAACGCCGCTATCTCAAGATTATCCTGATTTCCGACGTGTATAATAGTATCTGTTGTTCCTGTCGACCCCTGCATAATATACGCTTTTGTAAGGGTGTAGGTATCCGGCAAAAGTCTAAAATCACTTCCCCAACTATCTCCGGTAAAAGATGAGAGTTCTCCCACTTTTGAGAAATAAACATATCGCTTTTGAACATTGTCAACGACATTATTTGCGTCGGTATCATAGACGGCTTTTGTCATATCACCTGAACCGCCGCCGATTGCGTCCGTCGCCTTCATTATAGCGTAATCCGTGTAGCCCTTTGTTGAGGCGTCGCCGTTGTTTACGGGGGATGTGGAGATGTTTGTGATTTTTCCTTCGTTCATACTTAGAGTTAAATTGGGGTCAAATTCCACATTTTTTAGAAAAACGCATCCGTCAGATGTGATATATAAACCTGCTGTATCCTCGCCATAAAGTATTAACTGCCCAGAACTAATTACTTTTAATCCCTCACTGTCCACCGTAATTGTTCCGCCAAAACCACTATACTTGTCTTTTAACATCAGCGATTTTCTGTTGCTCATCGGATTCGCATATCCTTCTATAATTAAATCTCCGCTCATCGTATCGCCCATAGTAGAAACAAAAGCGTCGTAATTCCTGCCGGCAAGTAATTCGCTGTCCGCGGCTTTCGCTGTTACTCCAAGTTTATATTCATTCAAATATGTGAATGTCGCCTGCAACGCCGCATAGGTTGTTCCCGTTGAATACGCTATATTGTTTTCTCTCGCAACCGCCCTTGCTATCTCCGCCGTCAATGCCGCCGCCGTAGAATTTATCGCCGCATAATTCGTGCCCGTTGAAACACGCAAATCAGCAACGCCCGATGTATTCAAATCTATTGCCGTTTTATTTGTTCCTGTGCCTACGGCTATATCATTTTCCCTATCGGTCGCCCTTGTAATCTCCGCGGAGAGAGCCGCACCTGTTGACTGCAATGCCGCATATATTGTGCCTGTGCTTACGCCGAGTGCCTCTATCGCGTCATCATTATTTGATATTTGTGTTTGCAAACTGTCTATCTGCCCGCTTATAACTCCCGTAGAATAACCGAGGTCGCTATCACCTGTCTGCCTGTCAGATATTTCGGTAGTAAGGTCAGTCCCCAATGTCGTGGTATCTATGGCTACATTCCCGAAGTTTGTATCGGTATCCGTAATTTCCGCGTTCAGCGCCGCCTTTATCGTGCCGGTATCCACTCCCACGGAAACAAGCCGCGCCTCTGCGATGTCTAAGTCCGTTTGTATATTTCCGGTGGATACTGCTATGTCATTCTCTCTTGCGGTTGCTCTTGCTATTTCAGATGTTAGGTTATCCGCTCCTGCGAATGCCGCCGTTGAGGTTATGATTGTGCCGTCCTGCAGTCGTATCTGCCATGATGATATCGCTACGCCATATGTATATGTTGACGGGCCTATGAAGAATCTGCCGGCCACATGGTAATCGACAGTTGTCGGTGTGGTAGTGTCGTTGTAAACGGGCTGATAAAATGAGTCAGACCATGCCGATAATATCGCTACAGATAAAAATAAACCGAGCAGTATTTTTTTCATATATATCTCCTATAGCGGCTTCGCAAGCGACCACCCAATCCACATTTCCAAAGTGCCCTCCGTTCCCCGGGAGGTGTTAAAAAATATCCTTACTTTTGTGGCGTCTCCGCCGGAACATATCGCCTGTATTTGAGCGGTCGTCAGGCGTCTTATTTCGCCCCCGTCAAGTCTGGCTTTTAGTGATGCTATTTCCGCATCCGCGCGGTCGAGAGCTGCGTCAAACAGGGCTTTCTCTGCTTCGCCGGATGTGCCGTACGCCGGCTTTCTAAAATATCCGTTAGTCGTGTCGATGCCTGCCATATTCCGCCTCCTTTATTTTACTACCCAGCTTATAACAGATTTTACTGTCTTTGTCCATTTATCGATTACACCGTCTGGTGAAAACCAACCGGATATAAACCACTGCCCCGTGAACCAGCCGCCTCTTTTGCTCAACGGCCAGTCAGTCGTGTCGCGGGTTGTTATTGTCCATAGTGCCATATTTTATCTCCTCACGGTTCCGCCGCTTCTGGTGCTTACTGTTCCTCCGCTTCTCACGGTTTCGCCGGACGATCCGGTTCGTACTGTTCCGCCCTGGTATGTTGATTTACTTTTTATTGCCTTTTTTACATCTCGCTTTATCTTCCGGCGCTTCTCTGAAAATTCTTCAGTCTGGGGCATTTGCGTGAATATCTTTAATCTTTCCCAGTCTGTTAATCCCGGGGTGGTTAGGGCTTCGACAGTTGATTTGATTTGCCTTTGTCCGGGGGCGCGTATACTTCCTCTCATTTTATACATCCAATCATTTGCTTTTGTTAAATCCCATTTACTGTCGGTCATAATACTGCCTACATAACTTGAGATAGCCAACGCCAGATAACCGGGGGCACCAAGTACAGTGGCAAAACCGTTCCCTATTCTCCACGATGCAGGGCCTATCCATTTCTTGAAATTGATACCCATCGTCGAACCTGCTGTTATTATTAAAATCCATTGCAGGATATATCTGATGAATGCCTTGCGTCCGTCAGCCCCGCCGTGAGCCCACCGGTTTACCATAGCGGCAAAACGGGGAGGCCATGTTCCGAATGTCCCCAGCAGTTTACCTGCCGGCCCGCGATAAAGCGCTTCCGTTTCTTCGGCGTAATATGGGTATTGTGTCATTGCTTGCGCCCAATAGCCGGAAAGGTGACCGAGATAGAATATCTTTGCGGCAATGGGGTCGGTTTCTTTCAGTTTCAGTATTTTATCTCTTACCCTTTTTGTCAGGTTATTGATAACCGGTTCGGTATACGCTTTTGGGTCGTCCAGTATAACCATCATTCCTATTTGGTATTGAGCGTCTGTTCTCAATGTGAATTTTAGTTTGCTCGCCAATTCGTCTGCCGTTATCTTCCCGGCTTCATATTTAGGCACCCAGTCTTCTGCCGTTATTATTCCGCAGAGGTATGCCTTCTGGCGACTGCCTTTGTCTTTTGCTCTGAACAGGGTTGTCATTACTTGAGAAGCTTCGCCTATAGCGCCTTTGCCTTTGCTGAATTTAACGCCAACGCCGAGGGTATAGATATCGGCCTCGTCTGTTTCCTGTCTGCCTTTTGCGGTTTTACTCCGCCAGGCCGCGCGACTCCATTTTACTCCGCCATATTCCGCGATTATATGTGTTTCCTGCGTGGTATTCTTTATGGCTGATCCGAGTGTTCCTATCAGGTCGGCATATACCAAGTCCCGGAGTGTCGATATATTTCCGTCAATCATTCTCCCGCGGGTTGTAAAGCCGAGCCAGTTGAGGGCTTCTTCGGTTTTAACTGCTCTCCCCAATTTGTTGTCAATAGCCGCCTGAACGGCGCGCTGCAGTCCGGCGTCAATTTGTTCTACTAATGGGTGTTGTTTACCGAGTAAATCATTCAAAATATATGACATCGCGTTTCTCACGGTTTTGGGAACGAGCGGGAAGTATTTCTCCACGTTTGCCGCGGCCGGCCATATGTATTTCTTTTTTACCACTCCCGCAGAATATATTTCAAACAGTTCTATGGGGTCTGTCAATTGTTCGGCGCCGGCGAGTATGAAGTCGCCTTCGGCTATTCTCTGTTTCTCGAAGAACATCTCGACCTCTTTTTTTGGAAGGTGACGGAATTCTTTTATTACGGTATCGGGGTCTTTGAGCATGCGGAAGATGAGGGGCTGGTATTCTTTCCAATATCTCTCCCCCTTCATGCCGGCGGCTTTGAATAGCCGGTTCCATAGCTCGCGGGCCTGCAGGGCCGCTTTCTTTTCCGCGTCTGTCAGGCCATAGGTTTCGCGTTCTGCCATAAATTCAGCCATTGTCGTGCCTTTGGGTCGGTGCATAAAATTGAATATCTTTTCCCGCTGTTTTGCGTTCATTCCCTCGAATACTTCTCTGAATTGCTGTATCAGTTTCAGTCGCCATTCCCTGCCGTCTTTTGTGTTGGCTTCAAGGCTTTTGAATGAGTGGTATAGGTTCATTGCTGCTGGGCTTTTCTGTCTGCCCGCCCATGTGCCGAGCCAGTCCGAAGTGTATCGTATCAGATGAAGCATGGGGACACTTTCGGTGTGTTCATATAGGGTAAGCGATTCATTCAGTATTTTGAGCTGTTCGTCGTTAAGTTCGGATATCCGGCGCTTGTCGGGAAATATTGAGTGTATCTGTTGTTTCAAGAGTGCCGGCGACATATTCATTGTTCGCGTCCTGTTGGTTATCTCGCGGTTTATTTTCTTGTATTTCATAATGGCGCTGATGAGTTCTTTGCCTTCGGTTTCGGTCATCAGTGTTAGGCGCTTTTTCCCAATTGTCCTTTCGGCGAATTGCCGGAATTCGTGAGTGTAATCGCCTTCCCACTGGAACGGAGTGTTTTTCGCCAATACCGCGATCATTCTCTTTTGTTTGGTGGTAAGGGGGTTTTCTATGGGGGCGCCTTTTATTTCTTGTCCTATCAGTTCAATTCCGATTTTCGTGACCTTAATGTAGTCCGATACTTTACTCCACGGGAGTTTCTTTATCTTTCCTGCTTTATATCCTCCGGTTTCAAGGTTGGTGATGATTATTTCTTTTCTCGGAACAAATTTAGACGAGGCTACGCCAGCCGGGGCCACCATGCGAAGGACTGTCATACCGGGCATTTCGGCGAGTTCATTTAGTCTCCGCTGCATTTCGTCGAATTTCAGGTATTGCGACCAGTCGTATATGACGCGTGGGAATACTGACGCCGGTTCTGAATTAAAAAACATAAAGGATATTCCCTTTTTATTTAATTGTTCCAGCTTATCGAGCAGTTCCATAAATCCGGCGGGTCTTTCGAAGTTGGCGCCGTGCTTGTATCCTGATGTCCAAAGATATGGAGGGTCAAGTATAAGTAGAGTTTTTTCCGCTTTGTTCTGTGGAAATTTTAGGGCTTCGTCTATTATTTCTATGGCGTCCCTTTGTTCTATATTTGCTTTATTAAGTTTCCGGCTGTATGGGGTTATGGAGTTCCATATTTCGTGGACTTTGGTTGGAGATATTTTTGTTGTAGTGTCACGCCCTGTGTTGTTTTTTAATATCGTTGCGGCTGTCCATAGTTCATCGGTCGCCCAATAATATTTGCCGAATTTCTCTTTGAGATGATTCCACCAATCTACAGGAACACTTTTCATGGGCATATGGATCCACGTGCTTAATTCGGCTATTCGCGCCTTTACGCCTTCCGGGTTGGTTTTTATGGTTGCCCATATCTTTTGCATGTCGGCGTCCAGTTCGTTGAGGTTTGTTTCGGCGTCCTTGAATAGTTCTTGCGCAAGCAGTGTCATATAACCCGAGCCCCCGAATACGTCATAGACATATTCAAAGCGGGATAGTTTTTCAAGTCCCGCGGCCGTCACTTTATTCAGTTCGCTTGGCAGGCCGAGAATGTTCAGGATATATCCAAGCATTTGGTCTTTTGCGCCAGCCCACTGCATTGGCGAGTTATCTTTCTTGAATTGTGTGTTTTCGACAGTTCGTCTGTACACCGCGACAGGCACTTTGCTGTTTCCAGTGGGTTGAATGATAGGGGCCTGCTCATCCCATTGTATCATAATTCTTGCCATGCGCGCTATTTCTTCTTTGACGTCTTTGCTTGTTATGCCGCCTTCCCTGTTATCCCTCAATGCTTTCTGGCCTTCAGGCGATGTAAAATAATGGTTTATGAAGTCATGATCTACCGGGCCGGCAACGGTCGGGCGTTTGCCTATGGGTTTCACTTTATGCAGGGCGTCTATCACGGTATTGAAATCATCTATCCCCATGCTCTCGGTATATCTGTCGGTTCCGCCTGTATCGGCGTGTGTGGCCTTATATGCTTTGGATCGGATATCTGCCTGGTTGAGCTTTTTTTTGACGAAATCCGGCAACGCGTCCCATTCTCCGCCCAATCCATCGGCTATCCATGCTCTCTGTGGTGGCGGTAACGACGGGTCTTCCGAACCTGTTACTCCGAATGGATTTTCGCCATGTTCTATCATATAGAAAAAATTTGTTTCTCTTTCTTTGTTCCAAATATTCAGCGCCTCTCTGGTTATTCCAGCCCATTCCCTTTGTATTTCCTCGTTTGTGGGAGTCAGGATATCCGTTTCTTCCGGTGTATGAAGATATGAGAAGTCACCGAGATTATCCTTTTCGTCTTCCGCTACGCGGAACGCGGGCTCGGCCAGTTCTGCTGTTATTTTCTTTTTCTCTCTGTTGTAAATGTTGTATTCAGTCACCCACTTGCTTTTTTTAATTCCGGCACTTTCGGGATTTTTTATGTTGAAATTCGATACTATTGTTATGTTGGAGGCTCCGTATTTTTTCTCCAATTTATCAAGCATTTCTTTTGATAAATCTTTTTCGTTTATCAGCTCTGCGGCTATTGTATTCTGCTGTTTTGTGGTGAGTATAGCCACCGCCATTTTAGCGTCTTTATTGGTTAGCGCCATAAATGAATTGGCAATATCGTTTATTGATTTTATGCTGCTCTCTACTCCACTCCAGTCTTCGAGTTTTTGCGTCTGCTGTTTCAGACGCTCGGAGCCGTCTTTTCCGATAGAAGTGTATGTCTTATGGTCGGTGATTATATGTCCCGCGAATTTTGGTATTTTTGTCAGAGCTTTCATTAAAATTCTGTCATTGGTGCTGGCCTCAGGGTTGCCGGACGGATGGTTATGTCCTATCCAAAAGTTTACTATATTGGGGTCGGCCTTCATATCCCTTGAGAGTATCGGGTATAGCTCTTTTACATCCACATAATCCACGGCGCCGCTGGAGAATACTTTGTATGTAATTATTTTCCCGGTCTTGTCCGTGTATATTATTGTGAAATGTTCTATCCCTGGGTGGCGAATAAGATTGACGAATTTCACGGCGCTTTTGTCGTCAGTTATTTTCCAGCCCTCGGTCTTTATATGTTTGATTTTTATTTCCTTTAATACTACCTGCTCTCGCTCTTTGTTCAGATCCATATTCTTAATCATTTCCAGCGCGCCGGCGTCTCTTTTTTTCGTAGTTCCGAAGGTGAGTTCAGTTTGCACTGTTTCCGTTAGCGCCCTTTTATGTTCGAAAAGCATTGTTATTTGTTCGTCGGTGGCTTCGGTTGTAATTCCGGCCCGGGCTTTCATCTTGCTTATGGCGATATCTATTATTTGACCGACTCTTGTTTTTGATATTTTAAATTCATCGGCAATATCGCGCACATTCATTGTACTGCCGGATGTCAGTCCATATTTTAAATCAATTATTTGGAGCTCTCTTTCGGATAGTCCTTTCGTCAGGTGAGAAACCCTGTCTTTAATTTCGGTTATTTCTACCTGCCGCGCCTCTGTGCCGGGTAATGTTTCAATATAGGTCGTTTTCTGCCCTTCTTCCTGTTGTTCAAGTTTTTCCATGCGGGTTAATTGTGTGGAGAGCAATTCATCTATTTCTTTATTTAGCATTCCGGTTCTGGCGGCGATGCGCGATGTTGGCGGTATTCTATCAACTATTCCGGTGTCCTGTTGAATTTCAAAAATTGCTTTGTATACCCTATTGAGCTTTCGGCGCACGGACTGTGGATAGGTTATAAGGTTTTTCTGCCGAGCTATTTCCTCTCTTATGGCGGAGCGTATAGATTTGTAGGCATATGTTGAAAATTTCGTTTCCCCGGGGATATAATTTTTATAGGCCTTCATGGTTCCTATATTTCCGGCTTGTACGAGGTCTGCAAATGATATTGAAGGATTGCCGCGCTGTTCGGTTTTGGCTATACTGGATATCAGCCGTCCTACGCTTGCCTGCTTTCCCTGCGCGATTTCCTCTTTTGTGAGCTCTGCCGTGCCGAGTATTCGCGCCGTTTCCTCTTGTTCGGCGGTGGGGGCAACGTATTCTTCTTCGGGCGCTTCTTCTGATACAATGGCGGGCTTAACCTCTGCGGGCTTTGCTGCGGGAGATACTGCGGCGGGCATAAGCACCTGAATATCAAGATGTTCCCTAAGTTCGGGGTTTTTCTTTACGAGGTCGATAATTTTGTTTTTTAAGGTTTCGCCGGACGCATATCTGAATGCTTCTTCTCCCACGCTTTTGAAGTATTCTCCGGCGGCTTTTACGGCGCTGTTTATCGCGCCTGTGATGTCATTCAGCACGGCGTCAGGGTTCGGCATTTCAGCCGTTGGTTTTGTCGGCAAACTTGCCCTTGTTTTTATCAGGTCGTCAATCTGCTCAAGGGCTGTTGAGGCGCCCTTCGGTGTTTTGATTTTCCCGATTCCACCGCCACCCCATTGACCGAGCCGCGCCTTTACCTCTCCGCCTGTTATTCCCTCTGATACCCTTTGCACAGGTGCTTTTTTTACCTGCCCCAAGATTTCCTTTGCCAATAGTTCGGTTCTCTTTTCTGCGCCAGCGCCCTTTATTTTTTGTATTAACGACGTCACGCGGGATTTTTCCCATGTCTTGCCTTTTTCGTATAAACTTCTCCATACTCTATCTGCGGCGCCCCTACCAAATTTATTGTCCACGTTGTAAAAAAACTTCCTGATCGCCACCGCGTCGGCTTCGGTATATTTCGGCAATACATCGGCGAGCTTTCTTTCCGCTAATCCCGCGCGGGATAGTTTTCCGAGCACTCCGGGGCTGTCCACGAATTTTTCCGCAATAGCATTTACTCCGGTTACTCCTGCCCGCCTTATCATCCCTATACCTTTCGACCATAAATAAAGTTCGGCGAGTTCCTTGGGATTGGTTATGGTATCAAGAGCCCATGCTGTCAAATCTCGTCCGGCGTAAGCGACAAAGTTTTGGAATACACTTTTTGTTTGTGGCTCATATCCCTCTCTTAATAAATCTCCGAGAGTTTGTCCTTTTTGAATTGCGTCTGTGGCGGTCTGCATCGATGTCAGCAAATCTTCGCCCTTGATTATTTGTTCGCCCACTTTGTAGATACCCGTAAAACCGGAAGCCGCGGTCGCTCCGCCTTCTACGGCGCCCTGCCACATCATCTTTGCCATTTCCCCCGGCTGTACCGACTGCCTTAATTGCTCCACTTGCTCTGGTAACATTTGCGGTCCGGGCTGTGGCTGCATTTGTTGAGGCACGGGCATTGACGGCATTTGCATTCCCTGCTGTTGTGGTGTCGGCATTTGCATTGCCTGCGGTATTTGTATTGCTCCCGGCGCCTGCGCTATGGGCGGTTGTATTTGCGGCGGTTGCTGGAATACATCCCGGCGCGGGCCGCCTTCGGGCATGGGTATAAATTGTTCCTGCGGAGTTTGCGGCATTGTCCCGGCCTGCCGTTGCCGTTCCTTTTCCACTTGGATTTGCTCCGGGGTCAGTCCGGCGTATGGTTTGGGGGTCTGTTCTTCCTGTATTCCAAGGAATTCATCTGCGGACGGTTTGATACCGAGGAATGCGTCAGCCGACTGCGCTTTTCGCTTCGGCTTTATTCCCAAGAATTCATCCGCTGATAGAGCCATTATTTGAACCCGAATTTCAGCAACTGTTGCTTTGCCTCGACAGCGGTTATTTTATTTTCGGCAAACGCCTTCTTTATTTCATTTGCCGATTTATAGGTTGTCTTCTGCGATTTATTCAGTTCTATTCCGTATGGTGTCGCTGCCTTTTCGACAAACGGGTTCCATTTTCCTTTTCTCGCCTGTGCGGGTTTTATATTTTTAATCTGCTTCTTGATAGCGACAACGCTGGGGTCACTTTCCGAAATGCCGTAATCCCTTGCCATGTCAGATATCACCATATTCGGGTCAGAGCTGGTTACATCAAGCGTTTCTCCCTTTTTATTCTTCCACCAGCCCCTCTGCAGTGATGTGGCAATATCCTGAACGGCCATTCGTCTTTTGCGCGCCGCTTCTGTTTCGGCTTTTGGAGTTTGGCTTTCCAACAGCGCCTGCATGTTCCTTATCAGTGTCAGCGCCTTTGATGTCTGTCCGGCGCGAGCGTCAGTTATCGTTGCCTCTGTTGGTGTCAGCCCGGTGCCGCGATATTGGCCTACGGGATTGAGGGTATTGCCGAGCCGTGAAAGAAAGCCGCCTGTCTGTGGCGCCTGCCTCTGTTGCATAATAGCGGGCGCCTCCATTGAAGGGAGAGCCATTTCAAGAGCGCCTGTCAGATTTCCGCCCTCAACGAGTTTCATAATTTCGGGCAGTTTCTTTTTGTCGGTTTCCTGACTGACCTGTGAAGCGTATTGCTTCATCAGTTCGCCTTCATATTGCTGTTTTTTGAGGTTGTTCAGCGTTTCAAGGAATTGTGACACCGCCTGCACATTCTGGTTCCACGGGCTTTGCTGTATGTTTCTATTTGGCATTATTCCTCCTTAGAACAGTCCCAATTGCTTAAGCGTCGCTATCATGGTGGCGGTCTGCCCTGCCGCGCCCATACCCGAGGCGAAGGGCGTTTGCCCCTGCTGCTGATTACTTGAATAATACGGAGTGCCTTTTAATGTTCCCGCTATTTCAATGGGTAACATCGTCTGCCCATACTGTTGCTGATACAGAGCATTTAATTTGTTCTGCTCAATCTCTCTGGGTAGTCCGCCATACATCATCCCCATTTGTGCTTTATAAAGTTCCGGTGACTGCTGTGAGTATTGCATAAGCTGTGGTATCGCCGCGAGTTGCCGTCCTCTTTCGGTTTCGGCTAATCCGCCGAGCGTTTGCATTCTGCCTGTGCCATATTGCGAGCGGAGTGTTGCTTCTGTCCGGCCGGACGGCTCGGAATAAAACATACCGCCCATTTGTGAGCCTCTGCGAAGTCCGCCTACTGCCTGTTCTTCATCAGCCATTGACCCTTCCCTTAATGCCTGCCAGTAAGGTGATGTGTAGGGGTCGTATGCTTCTCCAGCGACCGTCTTTTCAAGCTCTGACAGTCCTGTTTGATATCCTGTGCCAGTGGGAGCGGCCATATACTGTTCGAGCATTGATTGCGCGCTTCCCTCTACTCCGGTCATTCCCGCGACGCCTGCCGTGGGAATTGTGGGAGCATTACCCTGTAGCAAAGCCAAGAGGTATTTTGCCGCGGCTTCCTGTTCCGGGGTTTGGAGCGCCTGTGGCTGATTCATTTTGTCCGCCAGACTTTTCTGTCCCTTGTATCCTGCATAAGCCGAAGCTGCTATTGCTACCGCTAACCATGGAAATGCCATAATATCCTCCTATAGCAGTTTTTCAACCACTCTATATAATTCTTTAAACCCCTTCAGGTTCTTCTTCGTTTTAGCGTGAATTTTTGTTATATCCAGTGTCCGCGCGAAATCTTCAATAACTGTCATAAATTCGATATCCATTCCGTCTGTCCACATTGAATCTATCCATATGTGATTATTTTCGAGGTTATTCATAATTGTTATAACGGCGTATCCGTTTATTTTGTCGGGGCTGTCATCTTTCGGGGCTACGAGGACGAATGTCTGCCTGCTGGAAATTCCGATAAGCATATACTTTAGAAATATGCCGGCATTCATTTCTTTGTCTTCTGAAAGTTTCAGCTTTCTGCATACCTCAATGAGGTGCGCTGTCTTTGTCGTCAGGAAAATTGTTTCTTTTTGTTCACTCATAAATACTCCTTCAATAATTCTATAATCCGATTTCTGTCGTTATCGGTATAGTTTTCCACATAGACTATATTTTCTTCTATCGTAATTTCGCACGAGATACCGTTGTCGGAGAGATGAGCTTTCGCCTGTCCGGCGTCTTTCTCGGTTGATATTGTTAGATTGATTTTAAGCATTTAATTTTATCCTTAGTTCGGCGAATCCGTTATAATAGTAATTTGTTCCGCCGTCGGCAGAAATCATCACGCCTGACTGATATGCGCCGCCGTCCGCTCCGTCAAGGTAGAGTTCTGTTATAGGCACGGTTACTGAATCATACCAATACGCCCAGTCTGTGGTGGCGTTGGTTCTGACTGTTCCGTCGTATGGGTTTCCATTCTGTCCGCTAAACCTTATTTTCCCCGATACTGTATTCGTGCCGTCGCCTTTTAATCCAATGACGCAATGGTATGCTGCTGACGCTACTTTTGTGCCGTCATTCCCGAAATAGTTCGGCGCTCTGCCGGAAACGGGCAAACGCAGTTGCCATGATGTAACACTTGAACTGCCCGACCCTTCTGCCGACCGCATTGTATTTGACTGAACTGTGCCTCCACCGTCAGCTGATGAAGATACCCTTATCATATCGCCGTAGAGCAGTTTGATATAACTGTCCAATGATTCAGATGTCAGCTTAAGCGCTTTGATTGTGTCTTCAAGCGTTTCGACTTTTGAGAAGTCAGGCAAGATGATATCTTTCGGAAGACGCATTCTATCTCTCCCCGCTCAAATTGAATTTCAGAATACAGCCCAGAAACCGGAAGTCGTTAGCGCCCGATACTTTTATCAGGAATGTCTTCCCGCGGTAATCTATCGGCAGGTCTTTTATAATTATTGCTTCATCTGCGGTCGCTTCAAGTGAAACATCGCCGGCGTTCTGCCAGGCGGGCTGGCTGTCGCTTTTTACGTATACGGTGGCGGTCTGCCCTGCCGCGCCCTTTTTGAAATATAGCTGAATATGCAGTAGGCGCTTATTCATCACCAGCATTTGCTTATCGGCGAGGTCTGTCGTCAGCACAAAATATCCGCTGTAAGCCGCGCCGTTGTCAAGCACCGCCTCATGCAGGGCGTAAGTGTAGCCGGAATAGTCGGCGCCGAGGTCTATACCAAATCCGACCATTGCTTCGCGGGTGTCCCACTTATCCCAGGCCCAAGTGTCCCATGTGGCGAAAGGCAGGGTGTCCCATGAATATACGGCCTGCCGCGCGTAATTCCCGAAAGCCGATATTGCCATGTCCACCGTTCCCCACTTTCCTGTGGCATATGTCAGAACCTTGTTATTTGTGGTTGTTGCCGTGCCATAGGGTATTGCCCACCATAGCTGGTCGTATTCCGCTATGTATTGACCCCGTATTGTGCCGATATAGCTGGGATTGATGGTTTTTGCCTCTGTATCTATGGGAAGTGAGATTTCGCCCGCAGAAAGCCCTCTAAACGTGTAATTTGAGGCAAAGAAGTATAGTTCGCCCGAAGCGTCGTTTATTATGCTGTCCGGTGACTGACAGCCGACCTTAAGCGATAGCGGGCTCATATTGAAGATGTCGGTGCTTGCCACGAGCCACATTCGATAATAGCTCCGCTCTTTGAAGATTATGAGGTTTCCCTGATATGCGCCGAAGCCTGTGATGAAGTCGCCCTTTCCTACTTCGGCGGATCCGGCGTCCCCTGTGTTCCAGTCGGTTTCATCTCCAAGGTCGCACCAACGCACCCTCTGCGGAAATACTGTTCCGTTCTCTGTGGTAAAGCCGAGGAATAAGTAATTTTCGTATGTGAAAACATATTTTGCTTTTGTCAGATATGTCGCGGTCGCATATTCTATGCCGGAGGCGCTGTCGAGCGGGTCGAAGCTCGTGCTTATGCTCCAAACCTGCACCTTGTCCACGTTGTTTGTGAGTATGACCTGATTGTTGAAGCTGACGGAGCTCCAATATTCGCAGTCGCTGGCGCAGGTGAAGACGTCGGCGGCGTCGTATATTTTGGTTGCCGGCACCCAGCGGTATACGTGTTTTTTTGTAAATACGAGCAGGTATTCCACTCCGGTGTCCTCCGTTATAAAGCGGTGGTAATGGATTATGGGGTTGGCGTCCGGTGTTTGTGTTATATCTCCGCTTGTGTCAAGCAATTCCGGCAGTCTCATTTTCAGGCGGTGGATTTCCCCCCAGCGGATTATCGTATTCTCGCTGTCCGTGGTGTATGCCTTTGACAGGAGGATAGACGGAATGTCCGTTCTATTTCCTGCGGTCGGCGACATTATACTAAAGTTGTGTGACTGCATTATGCATTAACTCCAAACGCTATAAACGTATAGGTTATTCCATTACCGTTTGCGTAACCAGAAGTATTTAATGTAAAACCGTCGGCATCGAGAGATGTCACAATACCGGTTAAGTAGTGTGCATCGCCACCTGAAATTTTTGTATACGCCCCATCCTGATTGGTTTTAAAGACAATCGCGGCTCCGGCTCCCGAACTCTGATACCATATCACTAAAAATATCGGTTGAAACCCTATCGCGGTCGCTCCATCCGTAGTTGTGATAGAATGTGCGGAGCCGCCATCGCCTGTATATTTGCCAACCGCAATCCTCGCCGAACCGGCAGCAAGTTTGGACAATGCGATTGCCGCACCAGCCGCCACGCTTGCGTTGACCACTGCGTCGGAGGCGAGCTTATCTGCCGTAACTGCATTGGTCGCTAACTTTGTAGCAGAAATTCCAGCATTTTTAACATTCAGTTTCCCTGCCGTCTGTTCTATTGTGACATCGTCAACAATAGCCGTTCCCGCTTTCTCAATATCCTTTGCCTCAATGTTCAGGCATTGCTTTGCGTTTACGGTGTCACGGACGGTCAGTTGCTTTATATAATTTCCCTCATCTTTGAAATGAAGTTCGGCGATACTTGACGCTTCCAGTGTGTAGAGAGCGCCTTTGTCAGTTCCGGGTACTGGCGCAGATGTCTGTTGTCGCAGGGTTACTTTCTTGTGTTCGCCTGTATCGGCGTTGTCAAAAGTCGTGCCGCTCGCCGGCATGTAATGGTCTACCGCTAATCGTTCCTGTATTGCCGCTTTAAGTTCGCGAATGCGATCATCTCCGGCTGACGGGTCGTCAGTGCCCGCAGGTTTTGATGTATCAAAAGTTGTGAATGCCATAATTGCCTCCTATATATTGTTGCCCTTCAAAAAGAACATAGGTTCGTCAAGGGCGTCTTTCCGCTTCTGTATTTCAGCTTCGTATAATGTCATATGTGAAGACACGGCTGTCCAGTCCTCGTATTTCTCGCATATTTTTGCGAGTACTCCCTGATAAATGCACTCCCTGAACAGTTCGCCGAATTCTATGGTGTCCACGTCATTCGGGTGGAATATGGAATAAAACATCGTCAGCGTATAAACTTTGTCGGGGTTCGGGTAGAGCCATATAAAATCATTCTTTATTGAGTATTCATTCGGTTCGCTTGTTCCCGTAACTTCCGCTATTTTCTTTTGAAAATTCTCAAATGTTATTTTGTCAAGTGGTGTGGCGTCGTCAGCTTTTATGACGGTCATATCCTTGAAGTCGGCAGGCACGGCGTAATAGTTTGTGCTTGCCGTGGTATCTGCGGTCGCTTCCTTATTTATGAAATTGGCGCGGGTACTTATATCATAGAGCACTGACCTTATTTCTTCGTCTATGTCGGTTTCAGCCCTGTTAAGACGCGAATTTATTATTGCCAGAATTTCAGATTTTTCTATTGCCATTGATTGTTACCTCCGTGGGGGAGGCCACCCATTGCTTTTACACAAAGGGCAACCTCCCCGCACAATACTTTACTGGCTACCGTTCTTCCCGAGGATATACCAGTTTCCAGCAACACCTGCGGCCCCCGCGTCATTGTATAGGACAACGAAGTCGTTATCCGCGTCAATGCCGTCGTAGGCCACACTCGCGCCGGCCAAATCTATCTGATCAGTTCCCGAAGGAATGACTGAATAGATATTTGACCCGCCGGTGTTCTTAATCATCACACAGCCGTTGTCAATCGTGTTTGACGAATACGGTAATGTAAATGACGCAGGCAATGTCTTCGTGGAAATGTAGATTTTCCCCATATCCGTTGTGGTTATGGTTGAGGAATCAAACACTACCGCGATTGTCGCCAGTGAATGGAAACCAATCTGCCCGGTTCCGGCACCCCAGTCGACACTGTCAGTGTCAATGGTGTTGTCGGCAATCACTTCGCCGTCAAGATTTCCGGTCGCATTCACGATTGTTATGTTACCGCTGCCGGCCTCAATAGTGGACGCTGTGTCTATAACCCCAGACGCCTCTACCGTTCCAACATCAATACCATAAGTCACCGTTGCGTCCCTGAACGTAGGGTCGCTCGCTGTCGTTAAATCCTGTCCGGTATTGTAGGCCAGTTGCGTGTCAGTTACGCTGTCGCTCACCAAGTCAGCTCCCGCTACAGAGCCGGCAGGGAAGTCAAGGCTTGTCACCACTGTTAAGGTGGCCGCGGTTACACCGAATGTCGCTGTCACATTTCTGTGGGTAACATCATCGGTGGTCTCGACGTCCTGGTTCATAGCGTAAACTTCATTCGCACCTTGCCCTGTGTTGATCGTGGCCGCGTTACCCGCGCCTGTGAAGGTGAAGGTCGCTCCTGTTACGCCCCACGTCGCCGCAACATTTCTGAATGTTACTGCGTCAGTAGATTCCACGTCCTGGCTCATGGCGTAGAGCTCGTTTGCTCCCTGGCCTGTGTTTAGTGTTGCGGCCGCAAGTGTGCTTGAAAAAACACCTGTGGCGGCGCCCACCCCGTAGGTTGCCGTGACATCGGAGGCTGCAATAGTCCCCGATACAGTAATGGCTTCATCAACCACAATTGTCGTCCATGCTTTCGGAAAGACAATCCTGTGCTTTGTCACTGGCATACTTGACCATTTCATTGTTCTCGTTATTGTCGGCGTATCTACGACAATGACATTTATGGAAGTCTCCTTTGTGAAGAAGGAAACAAGTCCATTTGTCGTGAAGTAGATAGGATTGGTTTTTGTGCCAATCCCCTGCCCATCGGCTTTGATCGTAACTGAAGAATCAGAGGTGTTGTAAATATACGCATTCAAGCCCCCCGTTATGGGGTCGCCGTTCTCGTCCACCACAGTGAAGTTGTAATTCACATATGGTGCTCCGACTGCAGCAAAGGCAGCGACAGACAATAAGAGAGTAATCACTAAGGCTTTAAAATAGCTCATAGTTTTATACCTCCCAGACCTTAGTCCTCTACGATTGCAGTGTCAACGGCTATGACTCCGAAGTCTTCGCTGTTGTACTCTGTTTTCTTTACGCCATAGATCATGTCCGTGGCTACGCCAGGCACTCTGCCGTACTGGAACATTTTCTCATACCACGCCAGATACTGCGCCCAGCCGATAACTCCGGCCTGTGCTCCGCAGAAAAGTGCGCGGGCTGTGGCAATACCACATACGTCGCCGGCTTCAAAAGATTCGCCCAAAGCTCTTGTGAGAATTCGGTCGTACTCATGAACAACGACGTTGTCCCATACTCCGTCAGCGCCATCGAAGATAGGATTCTTGCTCCCTCTCCAGTTGGCATTACGCTGCGCGTTCAGCCAGTCGGCGTCTGCCCGCAGAGATTTGTTCTGAAGCGGGCTGATGAGTATCACGTACATTTCTTTTCCGTCGACCATGACAGGTCTGATTTTCGGACTTGCGGCTTTCGCTTTTCTCTTGATGAGCGATATAACCTTCGTTCCGAACAAATGGTCGGTTGAGCTGGTTATAGCAGCGTCAGAGGCAAGGTTTGCTGTTACCACGCCCGCGGAAGTCTGCCCGCCGTACCACACACGGTTTGTGCTCGGGGCGTTGACGGCAATCGTTCCGGCGGCATTGGCAATGCCGGAAAGGGCGTAAACCATGTCTTCATCAAGAATTTCAGCAGCCCAGTCAGCGAGTGCGTCTTTGGCTTCCGCTTTGATGTTGTATGCAGTCCTCTGCAACGTCATCTTACCGGCGGCCTTAACGGCATTCATACGTAGGTCAACAACGACCTGATCGTCATAGAATACCATCGCCTCCTCGGCTGTCTCGATGTCGGAATCTCCTGTAACGCCGGCACCGGAGAGTTTCATCCGCAGACCGAAGGTGATTTTGTCGCCCTTCGCTTTGGTGAGTTCAGATTTTACCTGAAAAATGGATGAATCTTTCGTGCTTGAAAATTTGCTCAAATACATCTGCTTGAGCGCCTGCTTCATAAGAATCGCTGACCATTTTGTGATAGTCGCGGCATTCCCTGTCAAAAATTGTGTATCTGCCATTTTATTTACCTTTTTCCTTTATGAAATCATTTGGCGTTGGCTTCGTCTTCGCGTATGGATTTTTCAAGTTCAGAGGTGTCCATAGCCATTAATTCTGTTTGGCTTAAATCCTCTAAAGCTCCGCCGCTTTTAACTCCGCCTTTCGGTATAAAACCGCTGCCACCTGTTTTCATCTTCGCGAGAAGTTGTGAATTTGTGGAGTTGGCGACACGTTGAGCTATTTCGGGGTCGGTCAGTCCTATCTTATATGCTTCCTCGGCGGGGTTTTTAGAGTTGTTTATCACGGCCGCATAGCCGGGATTTTTAGCAACAATTCTTTTCCACCCTTCGAGTACTGACATAAAATCAAGTCCTTCTCCGACCTTTGCGACAGTAAACTTTTCTTTCGCAGCTTCCTCGGAATCCCGCATTTTACGGGTAAATTCCGCCTGACGCTGTTTCTTGTCATATTCCTCTGTCTGCTCACTTGCCTGTTTCAGAAGATTTTTTACGGCTCCGACGGTCAATAACTCATCGTCAGATTTTCCCTCCAGTGTTCCCCCGGAGTTCGGGTTTTTTTTGCCCGCAAGTTCTTCTGATAACATTCCATTCTCCTCCCTTAAACGCGCGAGTTCTTCGTCTGCTGAATGGCGAGCATTACGCTCTTTCTGATTATCAGCGATGAGGCCTTTGAACCTTTCATCGTCCTCTACTCTATAACCAGTTTCCGCCAGCTTTTCAAAAAGCTCTTTTCTCACATCTTCGGGTGTTCTTCCCTTCCCATCATCTTTTAATCCATCTGTTCCATCAGCCATTTCGGCCTCCTTCCTTGCTTTGGGTGCAAGTTACCCTACCATGCTTTAGCATGTTCATCAAGCCCCCGGAGATTGTCCGCCCGGTTGCGGGCCACCCTGATTCTGCGCTTGGGCGGCTTTGGCGTTCATAGCGTTTGCCTGCGATTGGATTTTGATATCCTCGCGCTGTTTTTCTTCCTGCTGTTGCTGTTGTATTCTTGCTATGATTTCTTTCTTATTCGGTATATCGCTCATTTCAAGCAACACGTCCATTGGTATTGGCATGCCGGCCTTGGCCGCTTCCAAGAGCATTGAGAAGTTCGACAATCTTGTGGTCGGCGAGTGCTGGCTCTGCGATACCTTAATGCCATATTTCCCCGCGGCTCTGTGCTTGAGCAATTCTATATCAAATTCCGGCACTCCGGCATTGATTGCGATATCTTTTATTTCGATATCCGTTAATGACCCGCTTTTCCTTATAAAGTCTACGAGCGTTTCATTAAACATCTGCTGGGTATAGCGGAAATTGTCGAATATGATTTCCGAAACCAGAGCACCCTGCGCTTTGCGTTCCTGCATGGCTATGCCGGAATCCGATCGTGATGTATCTTCCGCGCGCAAGTCGGCATTGACGCCGGATATAATTTTGATGTTGGCGGCGCCGTATTGTGAGGCCGCAAGATGTCCGGACGATAGTGTCGTAGGCACGATACGCTCCGGCTTTTTGTTGAGCTTGTAATGGATGTTGGCTCCGGGCTTTGACGCGAAGGCTGCTACTTCCTCTTTGGTTTCTACTTCCCAGCCTTCGGGGCCGATAAAGCCGGAGTTCGCGGAATGGTTGAGGTGGTGCAGAAGCTGTGAATACCGCTTATTGAGCTCGCGCTGCGGATCCTTTAGGTTGTCAACAGCCCCCAGGGGGTCGCCATCTATCCAATACGGGCAAAATCTCTTTATAGGATAGGCGCTTATTTCTTCGCCGTAGGGGTTATCTTCGTGTTCGAGCTCGAGTTCGCCGACCATTGTGGTTCTATGAAGTATCGGTATAATCCTTTCCTGAATAGTCCAGCCGGAGCCGAGTTTCGATTTCATAATCGCCGCCACCTCGTCCATTCTGCTTTTATTTATGAGCTGGACTTCAAGCGACGCTTTGTTGATTAGGAAACTTCGGCGCTCATAGGTGCGCCAGAAGTATTTTCGGATTTTGTATCGTATTTTATTGGGGTTTTTTGTTTCGTCGTCCGTAGCGTCCTGATAGGTGTCGGTTTCGAAGGATATCGTCTGCACGTCGTCAGGTTCGCTCTGCGCTATGGCGTCAAGCCCGATGTTAAGTTCTTTGACTTTCGGGTATGCGAGCCGGATAGCCTCTTTGTCCCACCAGAAGGTACGGATTATGTATTTGCTGGTATTGAGGTCATAGTTCTCACAGTTAGGGTCTTCAATTATACTGAACGGGGAGTATCTCTCCATTACTATTTCACCGTTTACCGGCTCGTCGTCGTAGGTTATGTCAAGGCCGAGCCAACCCTTGGCGGTTACGAGGCCGTCAAAGAAGGCCATTGAGGTGAGGTATTCGCCGTTTGATTCGTCGGTGACGTTCTTTGCGGCCGCGGTGAGCACATCGGCGAGCTCTTTCATTCCACCTTTCTTGGGGAATACTTTTATGTCCTGTTTGTTCTGGCGTTGTATGCCTGAAATAAGATTAACTGTGGGGAATATATGGTTGAATGTTAGGTGAGGTCGGTGTTCGGCGTCGAGGATATCCACATCTGTTTTTTCCCATTGAATTCCCTTATAAAAGGATTTGTTTTCTTTGGCCTTTGTGCGCCATCCGTCATTTCCTTCTTTGCCCTCTTTCCAAAATGACTTTAACTGTCGCTGTCTGGTGTCGTAGGTGCTCATATTTTATCACACTTCACTGGTTCATACCGCATATAACCCCCTTACTTTATAGAATAGTATTAAATACTATTCTTGTTTTTCTTTAACATATGCGATAAAACTTGTCAATAGGGAAAAATATAGCGCAGTGAATTTCGGGGAAAATTTAGAGTAAAGTACTTGACAAGCTTTCGGAAAATGCTACACTGTTTATAGGTCGGTGGTTATTACGGGCACGACTTATTTATTTACTTATTATAATCTAACAGGCCATCGCAGAGCCGTGGTTATCCGGCCCCCACTTTTTCTTCCATTCTTTATATTTTTTGTCGCTCTTTACATGGTTGTCCGGTTTTACATACTGGCGGGCGAATAGTCCCATGACATAAGTGTCCCCACGATCGGGGGAACGGCCTAATTTGGTGCGCAAAGCGTCCTTCGGCTCTATAAGTATGCGGCCGGAGCGCATTGTCTGTTTAACGGTGGTTAATTGCTCTCGCAGGATGTCGTCCTTCCATGTCAGGAATATGTCACCCATTGAGAAGGCCTCTCCGGCCTCAATCCATATTTGGGCGCGGAGGTTATAATAAATATCGGGGACGCCGTGGGGCTTACCGTGCCGGCTGTCAATATCTATGACAACCCGCCCCATATCGGCAAGGGCCGCGTTTACTCCTGTGCCAATTCCGATACAGTCGCCGGCGTAGGTGTTGACTTCGTGCTTTTCCATGAATATATTTATCATTCCCGCGGTAACCATCGGATTTTTCTTTTGGAATATAAGGGCGTCTTTTATGTCGGTGTCTTCCATATAATAGAATACGGATTCATCTCCGCCATCGGCAGGGTCGCCCACTACAAAGCGCCGGACGCCTTCTGTCTGTGTTATTGAATGCTTGTATGCGTTCTCAAAGTCCGATATTGAAATAATGGAATCCACATCTTCGGTGGGTATTTCTCCAAGGACGCGGGCTTTATATACGTTTGAATCTCTGCCGAATTTATTTGCTATTTCCATCTCAAATTCCTGACCCGACAGTCCGGGGATTATTTCTTTTCCGGCCTTAAAGTTCGGGGTGTCCATGACGGATATCGTTATTTTGTTAAATTTGGCGTCTTTGAAGCACTCCACGAATTCTCCGTCGCATGATGTTGGGTTGCCTACCGCGAGGAAATGGCAGTTTCCGGCTGTCATAAGGCCGTTTGAGGCTCCCCATATGGGGGATAGTATTCCGGCGGCTTCGTCAAAGATGATGAGTATATTTTCGTTATGGAAGCCCTGGAAGCGCGTGGCCTGCTGCGTCACCGTATCGCTCTTTGTCGCAAAGCCATAGGCGAACCATTTTTCCGCGAGCTCGAGCTTTGTTTTCGTCATGTGGCCGCCGAGCGGTATTTTGGCGTTTGTGTGGGCGTCGCGGATTTCGCGCCATAGCACTTCCTCTACCTGCGGTTGACTGGGCGCAGTGGTTATAACGGTGGCCTTGGGGCCGAAACAATATAAGAACCATAAGGCGAGGCGTGAGGCGAGATAAGTTTTACTGACGGAATGGCCGGCCTTTACTGCCGTGTATTTGTTGTTTAAGACGGATCTGGCGGTTTCTCGCATTTTGTCCCAGACGTATTCTTCCTCAACGTCAAGGACGTCGATTAAAAATCTTATGGGGTCTTTTTTATACTTGTTTATAATCCAGGATGAATCATTTATTTCCATTCACTCTTTTTTCTTTGTTGCGGCCTTGACCATGTCCGCGAATGTGAAGTTGCCTTCGAATTCTTTCTTGTCTTTCCAGCCCATGTTTTTGAGAGCAAAGATGTCTCCGCCGGCCCGCCCGGGGTCTTCAGACATATGCTTCTCATATCCATTTTCCACGAAGGCGTAAGCCCATGTTATAATTTCGTGATACTTATTTGTATTTTTGTCGCGCCATGATCGTATGGTGGTAGAGCTGACGCCGGCCGCGAGGGCCAGTCCTGATATCAGGGCGTGTTTTTTATTGGTGGTGCATTCCTCGAAGTAGGCGATGAACCTATTTTCAAGTTCGCGCGCCGATTTGACGGGTTTCTTTCTTTTATCAATAGCCATAATCCCTTATAACAGTTCAGCATAATCCTGTCAAGTACTTTCATACAACCTCAATCGTTATCGGGTATAATGCTTCCGTCTGTTTGCGCTTAAGTTTTCCCATAGGCACATCCAATCCCTTGACTTCTATAAAATGCACCGTGCCGTCTGCGTGAAACTCAACGAAGTCAACTCGATATTTGACATTCCCCGGAAGGTCTATCGGGACTTGTCGCAGAAAAAATATAACTTCTCCCGACGACTTTCTTAATTTCAAATCTGAATAATACTTGGCTTCTTTTTTACTTCCAAATTTTATGCCGTCGCGCTCCGTTCTTATGGCGTTGAATTTGTGTCTGTTAAATCTCATTTGTTCTCCTTCTTCCTCAGCTTAAATATCTTCAGCCTCACCGACATACACTTCCCGCGGACGCTACACCGGCGTTTCGGGGTAAGGCATTGAAGGCTCGCCCGGCATAGCTGGCGACAGGAGCGTATCCTAAACCCTCCGCCGTGAATTAGTTTATCTGATTCTGTCAAAATAACCTCCCTTGGTCTGCCGCTTTAATTCCTCGCATAATTTCTATTGCCACCTGCGGCACGATTGCATTTCCGAGAGCCTTCAATCTTTCAACCCTGTGTCCGGCTTT